>NZ_KV787152.1:126943-178821 GCF_001807025.1 Corynebacterium sp. HMSC11E11
GGGGCGCCCCGCCGTGATCGGGCACCGGGGCCGGGCCGGTCGGTTCGCCGTCCGGCCCGGCCCCGGTGTTTGGTCGGAGAGGATTGCAGGTGGCCCCGATGCCGAGAGTCAGTGACGAGGCCCGTGCGTCGCGTAGGAGTGAAATCCTCGAGGGCGCGCGCGAGTGTTTCGCGAAGTTCGGTTATGACGGGGCGACCGTTTCCCGGTTGGAGGCCGCCACGGGCAAGTCCCGGGGCGCGATTTTCCACCATTTCGGTTCCAAGGAAGGCCTTTTCCTCGCTTTGGCGGAGGAGGATGCCGACCGGATGGCCGAGGTGACCGCCAGTTCCGGGTTGGTCGAGGTGATGCGTGACGTGGTCGCGCATCCGGATCAGCACAAGTGGTTGGGCACCCGGTTGGAGATCGTCGGGCGGTTGCGCACGGACGCCGAGTTTCGGCGTCAGTGGTTGGCCCATCAGGAGCATCTGGATGGTGCGCTGCAGTCGAGGTTGGCGGACAGCGCGAAGTCCGGGTCGCTGCGCGACGATTATTCCCCCGAGGCCCTGCGGCTGCTGTTGGAGCTCATGCTCGACGGCATCATCGCGCGGGTGGCCACGGGCCGGTCGACCGAGGGTATGGATGAGGTCCTCGATTTGATCGAGGAGTCGGTCCGCCGGCCGCGGTAGCCCGGTCGTAGGGCGCTTCGCTCTTCGGTTTTACGTGCGTTGCCCGTCCCCGCGTCGTGCGGGGGCGGGCTTTCGCGTGTCCGGGGGCGTGTGCTTGACGACGTCGCCGGGGTGCCGGAAATGGCCTCGGGGACCCGATTAACCTCCGCAAACGAGACTGAACTAAGCTGTCTATTCATGAACGCTGCGGGAGAAAATGGGCGCTTCCTGTTGGTGGCGCTGCGCGACGGTGATGATGTGGCCGTGGCGGAGTACGACGACTTTCTTCGGGGCACCGGGCTGCCGAAGGATCGGTTGGTGCATCACCCGATCACGTCGACTGCTGACGTGCTGCCCGACCTGTCGGATTTCGACGGGGTGTTCGTCGGCGGCAGTCCCTTCAACGTGACGGATCTGGTGCACTGCGAGCTCCAGAAGCACGTCCATGATCAGCTCTACGAGGTGCTGGTCTCCCCCATTCCGACGCTGATGCTGTGTTACGGCAACAGTTACGCGGCGTTCGCAGGCGGTGGCCGCGTCGATCGTTCGCACCCCGAGCGTGTGGGCGTCAGCGAAGTGAACCTCACGGCCGCCGCAGCCGAGGATCCGATCGTCGGCAAGCTGGCGAAGACCTTCACGGGCCTGACCGGCCACAAGGAGTCGGTGGCGGAGCTGCCGGAGGGGGCGGTGCTGCTGGCCACCGGCCCGACGTGCCCCGTGCAGGCCTACCGCGCCAACGATTCGACGTGGGTGACCCAGTTCCACCCGGAGATGGACGCCGAGGGCATCATCCGCCGCATGGGGTTCTACATGGACGCCGGGTACTTCAAGCCGGAGGAGGTCGAGGAGATCTCGGGCATCGTGCGGGCCACGGACCTCGGCCCGGCCGAGCTGATCCTCCACGAGTTCATCGATTACTGTTTGGCCCGGTCAGGGCGATAATCTGGGATCATGTCCGATTCCCCCGCCGCGAAGCCCTTCCTGCTGTTGTCGACGCGTTCGGAAGACGCCGCCGCCCATGCCGAGCAGCTGTCGTTCGCCCGCGCCGCCGGTCTGGCGCCGGCGATGCTGCACCAGATCCGCCTGGAGCGACAGCGGCCGCGTCCGCTGGACATGTCGCGGTACGCCGGCGTGATCGTCGGCGGTGGACCGTACAACGCGTCCGATGAGTCGAAGTCGGCGGTGCAGCTCGAGGTGGAGGCGTGGTTCGCCGATCACCTCGCCGAAGTGCTCGAGACCGGGTTTCCCTTCTTCGGCGCATGCTACGGCGTCGGCCTGTTGGGCACCGTGGGGCGTGGTCGGGTGTCGCGCAAGCACGGCGAGGAGGCCGCCGTCGTCGAAATCTCCGTCACCGTCGAAGGCGCCGAAGACCCGGTGCTGGCGGGGTTGCCGGAGCGTTTCCACGCGATGGTCGGGCACAAGGAGGCCATCGAGGAACTGCCGGCCGGGGCGACGCTGCTGGCCACCGGCGCCGCGTGCCCGGTGCAGATGTTCCGGCTGGGCCCCAACGCCTATGCCACGCAGTTCCACCCGGAGCTCGACGCCGACACGTTCGAGCAGCGCCTGCGCATCTACGCCGACCAGGGCTACTACCAGCCGGGCGGAAGCGTACGCGCGGTAGCGGATGCGCGGCGTTTCGACGTCGCCCGTTCGGCCCAGGTGCTGCGCAACTTCACGCGGCTGCATTCCGGCCACCGGGGTTGAGTTCTCGGGTCACACCCGTCGGCGCAGATCGCCGAGCAGCGGCAGGATGCGGTGCGGGATGCGGCGGCGCAGCACGATTTCCGACCGCATCCGCTCCACCCCGTCGATGGCGATGATCGACGAGAAGATCTCCTCCAGGTGCGCGTGGTCGCGGGCGGCGATGCGGCAGGCGAGGTCCTCGGTGCCCGCGACGGAATCGGCCCGGAGGATGAACGGGATCTCCGCGATGCGGGCGACGACGCCGTCGAGGTCCGCCTGACGCAGGGTGAGGTGCACGTCGGCGTTGAGCGGGTACCCCAGTTCCGCGGGGTCGAGCGCCGGGGCGAAGTCGGGGATGACGCCGGCGTCGATGAGCTTGTCCAACCGCGACTGGGCGGTCCCCCGCGCCACTCCGAGTCGCCGGGCGTATTCGCGCACGCCCGCACGGGGTTCGGTGACGACGAGGCGCAGCAGATCGACGTCGAGCTTGTCCAGGGGCTTGGTGCGCGCAGACATGGAAAAGACCTTTCGTTGTCGAGACCTTATGTCCGCATATCGGTTCAATTGCGGAAAAAGTGGGCCAAGTGCTCGGGTTTGAGCGGGCATTCATGCGCCGGTTGCCCACCTGGTACCGATTTGCGTGGACACCCGTGACTATGTCGTGAGTCACACCCTAGCGTGATGTGCACCACGAACCCCAGTGGTGTTCCCTCCCGCTTCGCTATCGCGCGGCGGGCACGACGACCCCGCGCCACCCACGCGGGCGAAGGACGACAGGTGATCCCCATGACCACGATGCTCCCTCCCCCGTTCCGTCCCGGCGACCCGAACGCCGACCCGAACGGCGGCCGACACGGCGCGCCCGCCCCGGCTCAGCCGGCCGAACGCACCGCCGAGCGCACCCCCGAGCGGTCCGGCGCCCCGAGCGACCTCGTCGGCGAGCGGCTCACCGCCGACACCGGCACCGTGCACCTGACCGGCATCCAGGCGCTGGTGCGCACCGTGCGCGACCGCGCGCTGGCGGACCGGGCCCGGGGTCTGAACACCGCGTCGTTCATCTCCGGCTACGAGGGCTCCCCGCTGGGCGGCTACGACCTCGAGTTGGCCCGCCGCAAGGACCTGCTGGAGCCCCTCGACGTCGTGCACCTGCCGGCGGTCAACGAGGAACTCGGCGCCACGTCGGTGCAGGGCTCCCAACTCGCGGCCGGGGCGGGCACGTTGCGCGACGGCGTCGACGGCGTGGTCGGCTACTGGTACGGCAAGGCCCCGGGCCTCGACCGGTCCGTCGACGCCCTGCGCCACGCCAACCTGGCGGGCACCTCGCCCACCGGCGGTGCGGTCGCCATCGTCGGCGACGACCCCTTCGCCAAGTCCTCGACGGTCCCGTCGTCGTCGGAGCGCCTGCTGGCGGACATGGGCATGCCGGTGCTCGTGCCGGCCGACTCCGCCGAGGTGGTCAAGCTCGGCATCCACGCCGCGTGGATGTCCCGCGAGTCCGGGCTGTGGACGTCGCTGCGCGTCACCGCCGCGGTCGCCGACGGCTCCTCCACCGTCACCCTCGACGGCCCGCCCGTCGCCCCGGCCCCGCCGACCGACGGGCACACCCCGAACGCCCGCACCCTCGGTGCCACCCTCCACGAATTGGAGGCCTCCCGCGTCGGCGTCCGGTTGGATCGCGCGCTGGCCTACGCCCGCGACCGCGGCCTCAACCGCGTCCTCCACGAAGGTGCCGCCGATCGGCTGGGCATCGTCTGCGCCGGCGCGCCGGCCCTGGCCGTCGAGGAGACCCTGCGCAACCTCGGCTCCCCGGATGGCGTGCGCGTGCTGCGCCTGGGCATGACGTGGCCGCTGGACCCCGAGCAGATCTGCGACTTCGCCGACGGGCTCGACGAAATCATCGTCGTCGAGGACAAGGGGACCTTCCTGCTCGAATCGGTGCAGGCGGTGCTCTACGACTTCGACCATCGCCCCCGCCTCGAACCGGCGCGCGACATCGCCAACGCGCTGTCTCCGGCCCTGCGCCGCCTCGGCATCGACCACGACGCTCCGGCGCCCGCGCCGATCCGTCGTAAAGCACTGCCCCTGTCCGTGCCGGCCCGCACCCCCCACTTCTGCTCGGGCTGCCCGCACAACGCGTCGACCCGCGTGACCGGCGACAGCCTCGTCGGCGCCGGCATCGGCTGCCACGCGATGGTGCTGCTCATGGACGAAGCCCGCGTCGGCGACGTCACCGGCACCACGCAGATGGGCGGCGAGGGCGCGCACTGGATCGGCATGAGCCCCTTCGTCCGGGAGCGCCACCTGGTGCAGAATCTCGGCGACGGCACGTTCTTCCACTCCGGGTCGCTGGCGGTGCGGGCTTTGGTGGCCTCCGGCGTCGACGTGACGCTGAAACTGCTGCACAACGGCACCGTCGCCATGACCGGCGGCCAGGATCCGGTCGGCCAGATGCCGCTGTCGGGGATCCTCGACCTGCTGCGCGCCGAGGGCGTCGGCCGCATCGTCGTGACCACCGACGACGTCGCACGCACCCGCAAGGAGCTCGGCGGTGGCCTGCGCACCCGCGTCGGCGGTCGTGCGGTGGAGATCCGCGACCGGGCCGACCTGGCCGACGTGCAGCGCGAACTCGCCGCCGAGTCCGGTGTGACGGTGCTGGTCCACGACCAGTCCTGCGCCACCGAGCTGCGCCGGGCCCGCAAGCGCGGAAAGGCGCCGACGCCGACGAAGCGCATCGTCATCAACGAGCGCATCTGCGAGGGCTGCGGCGACTGCGGCGAAAAGTCCGGTTGCCTGTCGGTCCAGCCCGTCGACACCGAATTCGGGCGCAAGACCCGCATCGATCAGACGACCTGCAACCTAGATTACTCCTGCATCCAGGGCGATTGCCCCGCGTTCACCGAGGTCGACGTCGATCCGGACGCGCGCTCCGAGGCCGCGGCGGTCGCGGGTGCCCCGGCCCCGGTGCTTGACGACGCCGACCTGCCCGATCCCCCGGCCGTGCACCTGGGTGCCGGCCGCGGCTGGAACGTCCGCGTCACCGGCGTCGGCGGCACCGGCGTGGTCATGCTCGCCGCCGTCATCGCCGCTGCGGCGCGCGAAGACGGCCGCCACGTCCGAGGCGTCGACATGACCGGTTTGGCCCAGAAGGGCGGTGCGGTGGTCTCCGACGTGCGCATCACCGACGGCGCCCTGGAACAGTCGGGGCTGGTGCCCGCCGGCTCCGCCGACCTGCTGCTCGCCCTCGACGGGCTGACGACGGCCGATCCCGCCAACCTCGGCGTCATCGACGCGACGCGCACCATCGCGGTGGTGTCATCGACGTCGAGCCCGACCGGCGTGATGTGCACCGACGTTCGCGCCGAACGCCCCGACGGGGTGGCCCTGGCCGGCGCCATCGGCCGCAACGCCGCCCGCGCCATCACCACCGACGCCGCCGCCGTCGCCCGCGGACTCTTCGGCGACGCGACCGTCCAGACCACCCTGCTGCTCGGCGCCGCCGTCCAGGGCGGTGCACTGCCGATTTCGCCGGCGGCGGTGGAGAACGCGCTGCGCGCCAACGGCATCGCCGTCGACGCCAACATCCAGGCGTTCCGCCGCGGCCGCCAGCTCATCGCCGCCCCCGAGGCCATTGCCGCGACGCTGGCGAAGTCCAGCCCGCAGGGCGCCGATGCGACCACCGGACGCACCTCCGCCACGGCCTCGCCCGCGGTTCCCGCCTGGGCCCGACGCGCCGTCGACGAGGCGCTGGGCACCCGGATCGACGGCGGCCTGCCGGTCGAACTGCCGACCGACCTGCGCGAATCCATCGCCCTGCGGGTCGCCGAATTGCGGGAGTGGGGAGACGACTCCGACTCCCGGAGCTACCTCGCCGACCTGTCGACGCTCGCCCGCGCCGAACGCGCCGTCGCCCCGCGTAGCACCGCCCTGCTGCGCGCCGCCTCCTTCGGCCTGCACAAGCTCTCCGCCTACAAGGACGAGTACGAAGTCGCCCGCCTCGCCCTGGACACCGGGTTCCTCGACGACGTCGCCGCCGAATACGGCGACACCGCCGACGTGAAGTTCCTGCTGCACCCGCCCGTCCTGCGCGCGCTGGGCTGGGACCGCAAGATCAGGATGGGCAAGATGGCCCGCCCCGCCCTGCGGGCCCTGACCAAGGCCAAGCGCCTGCGCGGCACCGCGCTCGATCCCTTCGGGCGCACCGCCGCCCGCAGGTTCGAGCGCGATCTGCGCGACGCCTACCGCGCCAGGTTGCTCGAGCTCGCCGGGGCGATGACCGCGGAGACCGACGACGTCGCAAAGCAGAAGCTGCTCGCCGACGCCACCGCCCTGGCCTCCCTCGCCGATGTGGTGCGCGGCTACGAGGACGTCAAGGAACGGTCCGCCGCACCCCTCCTGGAGGCGCTGGGCATGACCGACGAGGCGTAGACGCCCCGTCGTCCGGTCAGGCGAGTTCGACGATCTCCATGTAGTCGTCGTTCCACAGATCCTCGGTGCCGTCGGGCAACACGATGACCCGCTCGGGCTCCAACGCCTCGACGGCACCCGGATCGTGGGTGACCAGGACGACCGCGCCGGAGTAGGTGCGCAGGGCGTCCAGCACCTGTTCGCGGGACTGCGGGTCGAGGTTGTTGGTCGGCTCGTCGAGAAGCAGGACGTTGGCACGGGAGGACACCAGGGCCGCCAACGCCAGGCGCGTCTTCTCGCCGCCGGACAGCGTGCCCGCCGGCTGATCGAGCTGCTCGCCGGAGAACATGAACGCGCCGAGCAGGCCGCGCAACTCCTGCTCGTCGACGTCGGGACACGCGTCGACGGTGTTCTGCCACACGGACTTGTCCGGGTCGATGGTGTCGTGCTCCTGGGCGAAGTAACCCACCTTCAGACCGTGGCCGGTGACGATGCCGCCCTCGCCGTCGGTGCGCTCCACCCCCGCCAACAGCTTGAGCAGGGTCGTCTTGCCCGCGCCGTTGAAACCGAGGACGACCACGCGGGAGCCCTTGTCGATGGCCAGGTCGACGCCGGCGAACACCTCCAGCGAGCCGTACATCTTGGTCAGGCCCTTGGCGTGCATGGGGGTCTTGCCGCAGGCCGCGGGCTCCGGGAAGGAAATGTGGGCGACCTTGTCGGCGACGCGGACCTCGTCGAGGTTGCCCATCATCCGCTCCGCGCGGGCGACCATCTGCTTGGCGGCGCGGGCCTTGGTGGCCTTCGCGCCGAGCTTGTCGGCCTGCTTGCGCAGCTGGGAGGCCTTCTTTTCCGCGTTGGCGCGCTCGCGGCGGCGGCGGGCCTCGTCGGTGGCGCGGGCGTCGAGGTACTTGGACCAGCCCATGTTGTACACGTCGGCCTCGGCGCGCACGGCGTCGAGGAACCAGACCTTGTTGCACACGTCGTCGAGCAGTTCGACGTCGTGGCTGATCATGATCAGGCCGCCCTCGTGCTTGGACAGGAAGCCGCGCAGCCAGGTGATGGAGTCGGCGTCGAGGTGGTTGGTCGGCTCGTCGAGGAGCAGGGTCGTCTCGGACTTGCCGGCGCCGGCGGAGGCGGCGAAGAGGATCTGCGCCAGTTCGACGCGGCGGCGCTGGCCACCGGACAGGGTCTTGAGCTGCTGGTCGAGGATGCGTTCCTCCAGGCCCAGCGCGTCGCAGATGCGGGCGGCTTCGGCATCGGCCTCGTAGCCGCCGAGGTCGTGGTAGCGCTCCTCCAGCCGCGAGTACTTCCGGATCGCGGCGTCGCGCTTGCCGTCGTTGTCGGTGGTCTCCATGATTTCCTGCTGGCGCTCCATGTTGCGGCGGATGGAGTCCAGCCCGCGGGCGGACAGCACGCGGTCGCGGGCGGTCTGCTCGATGTTGCCTTCGCGGCTGTCCTGCGGCAGGTAGCCGATGTCGCCGGTGCGGGTGACCTTGCCGCCGTAGGGTTCGCCTTCGCCCGCGAGAATGCGCATCGTGGTGGTCTTGCCGGCGCCGTTGCGGCCGACGAGGCCGATGCGGTCGCCCGGTTGGACGCGCAGCATCTCGCCCGGGGCATCCAGGAGGGTGCGGGCTCCGACGCGGACTTCGAGGTCATGGGTGACGATCACGTCGCGCCACCCTACCAGCCGCTATGCCGCGAATCGGCATCAGCCGCGGCGGGCTCGGCGGGGGCGTTATGGTGGACGCATGAACGAGCCTTTCCGGGTGGTGGTCCTCGGTGCGGGGCCGGCCGGTCGCATCGCGGCGCACCGGGCGGCGGCCCGCGGGTGGGACGTCGTCGCCCTCGATCCCGCCGGCGGGTCGATGCCGACGACGGTCGGCGCGTGGGCGCATCAGTTGCCCGACTGGTTGCCCGACGACGCCGTCGCGTCGCGGTTCCGGCCGACGGTGATCACGTCCGGGGGTCGGCGGCGGTTGCTTGACGACGATTACGTGGTGTTGGACACGGCCGTGTTGTCGGGACTCGGCGGTTTCGCGGTCCGGGAGGAACCGGGCAACGGTGGTTCGACCATGCGGTTTACCTGGACGGGTGATGACGAAGAAGGCGCTGGCGACGGTCACGCCGCCGGCGGTGCCGTCGCCCGGTTCGCTCGAATCGGGGAACGGGTCACCTCGGCGTTGGTGCGCGCCCGGGAGCTGCTGCGTCCCGATCCTGCCGAGGGGCCGGGTGCGACGGTGCACCACGAGTACTACGACGCCGACGATGATGACGTCCCCGCCGATTTCGTCGACCCCAACGGCCCCGACGGCGACTTCTACGAGTGGACCTCCCCCGACGTGGTCATCGACGCCATCGGGGCGACCCCGTTCAGCGCGGTGTTGGACGCCCGGCAGATCGCCCGCGGACACCTGTTCCGCGAGGAGGACATCCCGGAGCGTCACCGCGTGCCGGTGCTGATGGACTTCCGGGTACCCGGCGGCGCCGGCGACGAAATGGCCGACGAACTGGCCGACGACGCCTCGACCGGGGCGCCCGCCACCTTTTCCTACCGGCTGCCGCTGGGCGACGGAACGTGGCTGATCGAGGAGACGATCCTCGCCGCCCGCGCCTCATCCGACCCCGGGGATCCGCGCAGCGCGGAACTCCACCGGCACGTGCGCCGCCGCCAGGCCGCCCGCGTGGCGGACCTCGGCATCGATCCGGCCGCCGCGATCGCCGTGGAAATCGTCGATTTTCCGCTCGGTCCCTGGCGACTGCCCGACAACCGACCCCGCGTCGCCCTGGCCAACCGGCTCACGTTCATCCCCCTGGGGCGCGGCGGATCGGTCCTCGACCTGAGTTTCCTGACCCGCCCCTTCGGCGGCGACGGCGTCCCCGGCTACGGGCATTTCGGCGCGATGGGCGGGTGGATGCACCCCGCGACCGGTTATTCCGTCGGCGCCGTCCTCTCCGACGTCGACCGGTTCCTCGACCGCGTCGGGTCCCGCTCCGACGCCTCACCGCCCGGCGGACGCCCCCTGGCCTGGCTGCGCAGACGCGGTCTCCACGTCCTCCTCGCCTTCGACGATGTCCGGACCAGGCAATTCTTCGACGCCTTCTTCACCCTGCCCGACGCCGCCATCCGCGAATCCCTCACCGGCACCTCCGCCCCGAGAACCCTCGCGGTCATGGCGCGGCTGCTCATCCCCCTCGCCCGCCGCTCGCCCGCCATGCTGGCGAAGCTCCTGCTCACCTTCGCCGACGGCAAACCCGTGGCAGAGCCCTGACCCGGCACGCCACCCCGCAACCCGGGACACCGTCGCAAAGCCAACCCAAAGCGCCGGAGCGGCACGACCCGGGGCATATGATCGGGTAATGACCGCTTCCCTCGACGCCAAGGGGCCCCTGGGCTCCAGTGGACGGCTGCAGCGCAGCCTGCGCGCCAGACACCTGAACATGATCGCCATCGGCGGCGCCATCGGCACCGGCCTCTTCGTCGCCTCCGGCGCCACCATCTCCGAAGCCGGGCCGGGTGGCGCCCTCGTGGCCTACGCCCTCATCGGATTCATGGTCTGGCTGGTCATGCAATCCCTCGGCGAAATGGCCGCCTACCTGCCGGTCGCGGGCTCCTTCCAGGAATACGGCACCCGCTACGTCTCCCCCAGCTTCGGCTTCGCCCTCGGCTGGAACTACTGGTTCAACTGGGCCATCACCGTCGCCGCCGAACTCGTCGCCGCCGCCCTGGTCATGCGCTACTGGTTCCCCGACGTACCCGCCATCGTCTGGTCCGCCGGCTTCCTGCTGCTGCTGTTCCTGCTCAACGCACTGTCCGCCCGCGCTTTCGGCGAAGGCGAGTTCTGGTTCGCGGCGATCAAGGTCATCACCGTCATCGTCTTCCTCATTATCGGCGTCGCCATGATCCTCGGCATCATGGGCGGCACCTCCCCCGGCGTGGAGAACTGGACCACCGGCGAAGCGCCCTTCGTCGGCGGCGGCATGGGCATCCTCGCGGTGTTCATCGTCGCCGGATACTCCTTTCAGGGCACCGAACTCGTCGGCGTCGCGGCGGGCGAGGCCGAAGACCCGGAGAAGACCATCCCCAAGGCGATCCGCACCATCTTCTGGCGCATCCTGCTGTTCTACATCGGCGCCATCGCCGTCATCGGCTTCCTCATCCCCTACACCGACCCGAACCTGCTCAACTCGGCCGAGGACAACATCGCCGTGTCGCCGTTCACCCTCGTTTTCGACCGCGCCGGCATCGCCATCGCCGCAGGCCTGATGAACGCCGTCATCCTCACCTCGGTGCTCTCCGCCGGCAACTCCGGCCTCTACGCCTCCACCCGCATGCTGTACTCGCTGGCGCGCATGGGCCAGGCGCCGCGGTTCTTCGGCAAGCTGTCCGACCACGACGTGCCCATGCGGGCGCTGGTGGCCACCGCCTCGATCGGCATGTTCGGCTTCCTGACGTCCATCGTCGGCGACGGCGCCGCCTACACCTTCCTGCTGACCCTGTCCGCGCTCGCCGGGTTCCTGACGTGGATCGGCATCTCCTACAGCCACTACCACTTCCGCAAGGCCCTCAAGGCCCAGGGAGTGCCGCTGTCGGCGCTGCCCTACAAGGCGCCGTTCTTCCCCGCCGGCGCGGTCGTCGCCCTGGTCATGTGCTTCGGCGTCGTGCTCGGCCAGGCCTACGGGCCCATCACCACCGGCGAGGACCTGTTCGCCATCCTCTCGCCCTACCTGGGTATCCCGGTGTTCCTGGCCCTGTGGTACATCCACAAGCGCGTCACCGGTTCGGAGGCGGTCACTCCGGAAACCGCCGACCTGTCGCGCGACTGACGCACGCGCGAAGACCCCGAATGCTTCGACCCACCCGCGGTACACGGGTGGGTCGAATCATTCGGGGTGTTCACCGATGGTCCGGGGCAACCGCCCCGGCGCGGGTTCGGCGGTTACACCGAGAACCCGAGGGCGCGCATCTGCTCGCGGCCGTCCTCGGTGATCATGTGCGGCCCCCACGGCGGGGACCACACCCAGTTGAGCTGCATCTCGGTGACCTGCGGATGATCCAGGACGAGCGCCTCGGCCTGGTCGTAGAGCATGTCGGTCAGCGGGCAGGCCGGCGACGTCAACGTCATGTTGATGACGGCCTTCGAGTCGCCCTCGATCCAGATGTCGTAGACCAGGCCCAGGTCGACGACGTTGACGCCGAGTTCCGGGTCGACGACGTCGTACATGCGGTCCTCGACCTCGATGGCGAGCTTCTCCTGCTCGGGGGTCTGCTCGGGACGCGGCGGGACCTCGTAGGTGCCGCCGTCCAGGCCCGGTGCGGGGCTGTCGCCGGTGGCGGGCGCCTCAGGGTTCTCCGGGGTGCCGGTGGTGTTCGGCTCGGTCATGGGTTCACTTCCTTGTCTCCGGTGTTGTCGGATCCGGTGCCGTCGGAGCCCTCGTCGGACAGGGCGTCGGCGGTGGCCGCCTGGAACGCCTTCCAGCCCAGCAGGGCGCACTTGACGCGGGCGGGGTACTTGGACACGCCGGAGAAGGCGATGCCGTCCCCGATGAGATCCTCGTCGCCCTCTTCCCTGCCGCGAGAGGTGATCATGCGCTCGAACTCGGCGAGTTTCGCCATGGCCTCCTCGACGGGCCTGCCGATGATTTCCTCGGCCATGACCGACGTCGAGGCCTGGGAAATCGAGCAGCCGACGGCGTCGTAGGACACGTCGTCGACGGTGGTTCCGTCGTCGGAAAGTCGGACGCGCAGGGTCAGCTCGTCGCCGCACGACGGGTTGACGTGATGGACTTCGGCGTCGAACGGGTCGCGCAGACCGCTGTGCTGGGGGTGCTTGTAGTGGTCCAGGATCACTTCCTGGTACATCGACTCCAGCTTCACTCCCGGTTCCTTTCCTTTGCGGCCGAGCGGCGCCCGGCCCTTCGTGCTGTGCGGCGCGTCATTCTTCGGCGATCAGGCGCCGAAGAACGTCTTCGCGTCGCGGATGGCGTCGGCGAGGGCGTCGACTTCATCCAAGGTGTTGTACAGGTAGAACGATGCGCGTGCGGTGGACTGCACGCCCATGGCCCGGTGCACCGGCCATGCGCAATGATGCCCCACGCGGATGCACACGCCGCGGTCGTCGAGGACCTGGCCCAGATCATGCGGGTGGATGCCGTCGACCTGGAACGAGATCGCCGCACCGCGGTCCTCGGCGGACTCCGGACCGATGATGGTGACGCCGTCGATCGACTTCAGCGCCTCCAACGCGGCGGCCGTCAACTCGTGCTCGTGGGCGGCGACGGCGTCCATGCCGATGTTCGACAGGTACTTCACCGCCGCACCGAGACCGACGACCTGGCTGGTCATCATCGTGCCGGCCTCGAACCGCTGTGGCGGCGCCGCGAAAGTCGTGTCCTCCATGGTCACGACCTCGATCATCGACCCGCCGGTCAAGAACGGCGGCAGCGCCTCGAGCAGCTCGGGACGGCCCCACAGGGCGCCGACCCCGGTGGGGCCGAGCATCTTGTGGCCGGAGAAGGCGAGGAAATCCACGCCGAGCTCCGTGACGTCGATGGGCATGTGCGGCACCGACTGGCACGCGTCGAGCACGGTGAGGGCGCCGACCGCCTTGGCGCGGCGGACGATCTCGGCGACGTCGGCCACCGCACCAGTCACGTTCGACTGGTGGGTGAAGGCCACGACCTTGACGGAGTCGTCGAGCTCGAGGGAATCGAGGTCGATCCGACCGTCCGGCGTCACCCCGTACCACTTCAACGTGGCGCCCGTGCGCCGCGCCAGCTCCTGCCACGGCACGAGGTTCGCGTGGTGCTCCAGCTCCGTGACGACGATGACGTCGCCCTCGCCGACGCGGTGGACGCCCGCGCGCTCGTCGCCAAGCGAAAACGCGACGAGATTCAACGCCTCCGTGGCGTTCTTGGTGAACACCAACTCGTCGTAGCCGGCGCCGATGAACGACGCGATCGCCTCACGCGCATCCTCGTAGGCGTCGGTGGCCTCCTCCGCCAGCTGGTACGCGCCGCGGTGCACGGGCGCGTTGCGCTTGGTGATGAAGTCGACCTCGGCCTCGATGACCTGGCGCGGGCGCTGCGACGTCGCACCGGAATCCAGGTACACCAGACGGCGCCCGTCGCGCACCGTGCGCGACAGGATCGGGAAATCGCCGCGCAGTGACCGATCAAGCATTGACGAACCGCTCGTAGCCGTGCTCCTCCAGCTCGTCGGCCAGCTCCGGGCCACCGGACTGCACGATGCGGCCGTCGGCGAAGACGTGCACGTAGTCCGGACGCACGTAGTTCAGGATGCGCTTGTAGTGGGTGATGATGAGGATGCCGCCGTCGTTTTCGTCCTGGTAGCGGTTGATGCCGTCGGACACCACGCGCAGGGCGTCGACGTCCAGGCCGGAGTCGGTCTCGTCGAGGATGGCGAACTTCGGCTTCAGCAGGTCCAGCTGCAGGATCTCGTGGCGCTTCTTCTCGCCGCCCGAGAAGCCCTCGTTGACGGAGCGCTCCGAGAACGACGGGTCGATCTCCAGGTCCGTCATCGCCTCGCGGACCTCCTTGACCCAGTGACGCA
The DNA here is from genome assembly GCF_001807025.1 of Corynebacterium sp. HMSC11E11. Classification (NCBI taxonomy): domain Bacteria; kingdom Bacillati; phylum Actinomycetota; class Actinomycetes; order Mycobacteriales; family Corynebacteriaceae; genus Corynebacterium; species Corynebacterium sp. HMSC11E11. Next base: position 141,245 of record NZ_KV787152.1, read on the forward strand.
GCTTCGGGGCCTCGCCGCGCACGGCGGTGGCGGCGGTGCGCAGGAAGTTCGACATGGACACGCCGGTGACCTCGGTCGGGTACTGCATGGCCAGGAACAGGCCGGCGCGGGCGCGCTCGTCGACGCTCATCTCCAGGACGTTCTCGCCGTCCAGGAGGATCTCGCCCTCGGTGACCTCGTAGCGCGGGTGGCCCGCGATGGTGTAGCTCAGGGTCGACTTGCCGGAGCCGTTCGGGCCCATGACGGCGTGGGTCTCGCCCGACTTGATGGTCAGGTCCACGCCCTTCAGGATCTGCTTCGGCTCGCCGGCCTCGTCGTTCGGCAGAACCTGCGCGTGGAGATTGCGGATTTCCAGGGTGCTCATTGGATGGGCTGTCCTTTTCGTGTCGTCGTGATCGCTGTTCGCGTTCGTTATTGGTGGCTTCCGGGGAGCCCCCGGCGGCTAGAAACCGCCGATTTCGAGTTCGTGGTCGATGAGCGAGGTCAGTCGCTCGCGGATCGACTCCACCGGAATCAGGTTGATGACCTCGTTGAAGAATCCGCGGACCACGAGGCGGCGCGCCACGTCCTCCGGGATGCCCCGCGACAGCAGGTAGAACAGCTGGTCATCGTCGAAACGGCCCACCGTGGCGGCGTGGCCGGCGCCGGCGATCTCGCCGGTTTCGATCTCCAGGTTGGGCACCGCGTCGGCGCGGGCGCCCTCGGTGAGGAGAAGGTTGCGGTTGAGCTCGTAGGTGTCCGTGCCCGTCGCCTCGGCGCGGATGAGCACGTCGCCCACCCAGGCGGTGCGGGCGTCGGGCTTGCCGGAGCCCGGCTCGCCCTGCAGCGCGCCCTTGTACATGACGTTGGAGCGGCAGTTGGGCACTCCGTGGTCGACGAGCAGACGCTGCTCGAAGTACTGGCCGGCGTCGGCGAAGTAGACGCCCAGCAGCTCGGCGTCGCCGCCCGGGGCGGTGAACTTCACGCGCGGCACGACGCGGACGACGTCGCCGCCGAACGTGGCCACCGAGTGGCGCAGCACGGAATCGCGGCCCAGCGAGGCGTGGTGCCCGGACAGGTGCACGGCGCCCTCGTCCCAGTTCGTCAGGCTGACGACGGCCAGGCGGGCGGCGTCGCCGACGATGAACTCGACGTTGTCGGCGTAGGCGCCGGTGCCCCGGTGATCGAGGATGACCACGGCCTCGGCCTGCTCGCGGACGTCGATGACGATGTGTCCGTAGGCGACGTTGTCCGCGCCCGGGCCGTCGACGGTGACGGTGACCGGGGCGTCGGCGACGACTCCCTTGCCGAAGGTGACGACGGTGGCCTCGTCGAAGGACGAGAAGGCCTGCGCGGCGACTCGGTCGGTGGGCGTGCCGGCCCGGCCGAGGCGCTCGTCGCCGCGGGCCACGGACTCGACGGTGATGCCCTCGGCGTCGGCGCCCTCCACGGTGACGGTCGCGGCGACCGGGTCGCCGGCGGTGCCGTCGTGGAGGCCCTTGAGGCGGCGCAGCGGAGTGAAGCGCCACTCCTCGTCGCGGCCCTTGGGCACGTCGAAGTCGTCGACGTCGAAGGAGGCGAAGACGTCTCCCTTGTTGGCCAGCACCCGGCGCTTGTGCTCGGACTGGCCCTCGTTGGTGATAACGCTGGTCATGTGATTAACCGACCGACCCTTCCATCTGCAGTTCAATGAGGCGGTTGAGCTCGAGGGCGTATTCCATCGGGAGCTCCTTGGCGATGGGCTCGACGAACCCGCGGACGACCATGGCCATGGCCTCCTCTTCCTCGATGCCGCGGCTCATCAGGTAGAAGAGCTGGTCATCGGAGACCTTGGAGACGGTGGCCTCGTGGCCGAGGGTGACGTCGTCCTCGCGGACGTCGACGTACGGGTACGTGTCGGAGCGGGAGATCGTGTCGACGAGCAGGGCGTCGCACTCGACGTTGGAGTGGGAGTGCTTGGCGCCCTTGTTGACCTGCACCAGGCCTCGGTAGGCGGCGCGGCCGCCGCCGCGGGCGACGGACTTGGACACGATGTTCGACGACGTGTGCGGCGCCATGTGCACCATCTTCGCGCCGGTGTCCTGGAACTGGCCCTCGCCGGCCATGGCGACGGACAGCACCTCGCCGCGGGCGTGGGGGCCGGTCATCCACACGGCCGGGTACTTCATGGTGACCTTCGAGCCGATGTTGCCGTCGATCCACTCCATGGTCGCGCCCTCTTCGGCCTTCGCGCGCTTGGTGACCAGGTTGTAGACGTTGTTCGACCAGTTCTGGATGGTCGTGTAGCGGCAGCGGCCGCCCTTCTTCACGATGATCTCGACGACGGCCGAGTGCAGCGAGTCCGACTTGTAGATCGGGGCGGTGCAGCCCTCGACGTAGTGGACGTAGGCGTCCTCGTCGACGATGATCAGCGTGCGCTCGAACTGGCCCATGTTCTCCGTGTTGATGCGGAAGTAGGCCTGCAGCGGGATGTCCACGTGGACGCCCTTGGGCACGTAGATGAACGAACCGCCGGACCACACGGCCGTGTTGAGGGCGGAGAACTTGTTGTCGCCGGCCGGGATGACGGACCCGAAGTACTCGTGGAAGAGCTCCGGGTGCTCCTTCAGCGCGGTGTCGGTGTCCAGGAAGATGACGCCCTGTGCCTCCAGGTCCTCGCGGATCTGGTGGTAGACGACCTCGGACTCGTACTGGGCGGCGACGCCGGCGACGAGGCGCTGCTTCTCGGCCTCGGGGATGCCCAGCTTGTCGTAGGTGTCCTTGATGTCCTGCGGGAGGTCCTCCCACGTCTGCGCCTGCTTTTCGGTGGAGCGGACGAAGTACTTGATGTTGTCGAAGTCGATGGTCGACAGGTCCGCGCCCCACGTGGGCATGGGCTTCTTGTAGAAGATGTCGAGGGCCTTCAGGCGGTTCTCGAGCATCCACTCGTCTTCGTTCTTCTTCGCGGAGATGTCGCGGACGACGGCCTCCGACAGTCCGCGCTCGGCGGCGGCGCCGGCGGCATCGGAGTCGTGCCAACCGTACTGGTAGGCGCCGATCGAGTCGATGATCTCCTCGTCGGTCTGCGGCGTGCGCACCTTCGCGGAATCGTCCTGGGCGAGGGTCATTGTCCGCTCCTTTCTGCTGGTGCGTGAGTTACTGGGGTCAGGGGGATGTTCGTCGTGCAGATCCCGTTTCCGTCGGCGATGGTGGCCAACGGAACGGTGTGCTGCCCCAGCAGGTTACTGACCGCCTCATGTTCGGCGGCGCACAGCTGGGGGAAGTCCTGCGCGACATGGCTGATCGGGCAATGGTGGTGGCAGATCTGCACGCTTCCGGTGGTCTCGTTGACCGTCGCCGCGTAGCCGTGGCGCCGGAAAGCCGTGACGACCGACTCGACGACGTCGTCGAGGTCGGTTGCTCCGCCGACCGGCTCGATGCCGGCGAGGATCTCGTTGACGCGGTGCCGCGCGAACGCGGTGACCGCGGCGTCTCCCCCGGCGTCGCGCAGCGCGTCGAGCGCGGCGGCGGCGAGGGAGTCGTAGGCGTGCCCGAACGTGGCTCGTCCGTCGTCGGTGAGACGGAAGGACTTCGCCGGGCGTCCGCGGCCGCGGGGGCCGGTGGACGGGGCGGGGGCCGTTTCGGCGAGGCCCTCGTCGACGAGGATGTCGAGGTGCCTTCGCACCCCGGCCGCCGAGAGTCCGAGTTCCTCGGCGATGGTTCCCGCCGTGGCCGGATTGTGTTCGAGCAATGCGAGCAGGATCCTGCGGCGCGTGTCCCCGTCGCCGCCCTTGCCGGGCGTTTCGGCGTTGGCCATGCCGCTGGTTCACCTCCCGTGGTTCGCGGGGCCGATGGTGGTTGGTCGCCGGTCCCCTTCATTGGGTCCGCACCCGGTGGCTGCCGGGTATTAGACAACACGAGTGTTCCGTAAATGGTGTGAGATGTCCAACGTCGCGCCGCGGCGTGTCGCGTGCCTGCGGCGATGCCCGAGGCGATCGGCGAAATAACGTTCGACTCGGTCGTTTCGGCGTCGGCGCGAGGTCGTGTCGTCGCGGTGCTCCGCGCCATCCGCGCCGCCGGTTACACTCGATCCGTGTCCGAGACTCAACGACGCGGCGGCGCCGCCCACTGGATCATCGACGCGTTGCCGCGCATCGGCCGCGCCGGTTCGCGGTCGGCGTCGCTGCACCATGGCGTCGAGTCTCCCCTGGCGTTCCGGGTCGATCACCGGGAGTTGCGTCGTTTCACGTGGCTGCGGTGGCTCGGCACGCTCGGCGCCCTTCTCATTCTCGTCGGCGGCGTCGGCGCGGGTGCGACGCCGGTGGTGGGCAACGTGCTCTGGGAGACCCCGATCGGCTCGATGCTGGGCCGGATGCTCATTTCCACGACGATCGTGACGTTCACGGGCATCGGGATGCTCATCACGGCGTGGTTGGGCGTCGGCGCGTTCGTGGCCTCGGGTGCCCGCACGCGGGTGTCGTCGGTGGATACGGGCATGTTGGTGCGCACGTTCGCGGGCTGGGTGCTCCCCCTCATCTTCACCGCGCCGTTGTTCACGCAGGACATTTATTCCTATTTGGCGCAGGGGGCGGTGGTCGATCGGGGCATGGACCCGTATGCGGCCGGTCCGGTCGAGTTGCTCGGCGCGGAGGATCCGCTGGCCCGTTCGGTGCCGTTGATCTGGTCGAATTCGCCGAGCCCCTATGGGCCGACGGCGATGGTGGTCGCGTGGGGCATTTCCGCGCTCACGTCGGATGCGGTGTTGCCGTCGGTGTTCCTGCATCGGGCCGTGGCGGTGGCGTCGCTGTACGTGGTGGCGTGGGCGTTGGTTCGCCTGGCGTTGCGCTGCGGCGTCAGCCCCCAGTTCGCGTTGTGGCTGGGCGTGCTCAATCCGTTGACGCTGCTTCATCTCGTCGGCGGCGTGCACAACGAGGCCCTGCTGCTCGCGTTGTTGCTCGGGGGCATGGAGGTGTGTCTGGTCGCGTTGCACGGCAAGCCGGTGCCCGGTGTTCCGGATGCGGCGGTGGAGCCGGGGTCCCCGGCATTGTCCCGCCGCGGTTGGCTGCTGTTCGCGGGCGGCGTCGCCCTGATCTCGTTGGCGGGCATGGTCAAGGTGACGGGCTTCGTCGCGCTCGGCTTCGTCGGCATGGCCCTGGCGCGCAGGTTCGGCTTTACGACGATGTCCGTCGTGCGCGCAGGGGTCGCGACCGCGGTCATGGCGGGGGCGACGGTCGTGGCGGTGTCGGCGGGGTCGGGGCTCGGTTTCGGGTGGATCACCAGCCAGGGCGGTGCCGCGACGGTGCGGTCGTGGATGTCGTTGTCGACGCTGTTGGGCATCACCGCCGGTTTCGCCGGCCGGGTGCTGGGCATCGGCGACGTGTCCGATGCGGCGCTCGAACTGACGCGGGGCCTGGGCATTCTGCTGGCCGCCGCGTGGCTGCTGCGCATGTTGTGGGCGACGTTCCGCGGCCGCATCCACCCGTTGGGCGGATACGGGTTGTCGATGTTCGCCCTCGTGCTGCTCTTCCCGGTGGTCCACCCCTGGTATCTGCTGTGGGCGCTGGTTCCCCTGTCGGGCTGGGCCAACCGCCCGCAGTTCCGCTGGGCCGTCGTGGCGTACTCCGCGATCTTCAGCCTCACGGTGCTGCCGCGCGGACTCGGTCTGCCGCCCGGCACGGTGCTGCAGATATACCTCGGCTCCATCGCCGCCTTCGTCATCGTGATGGCCCTCATAGTCGAGGTGTCGCGTCGCACGAAGGTGTTCCGGCTGCGCTGACGCCGCCCGTCCCCGGCCATCGGGCGGTCGGGATCCCGGGTGGCCGTCGTCACGCACCCGACCGGGCCCGGGCCACCACCGCTGGCCTAGGATGTCCTGTCGTGACCAGGAACACCGACTCCCCGGCTTTGCGATTGACCGGCGTGACCAAGCGTTTCGGCGACGTGACGGCCGTCGACGGGTTGGATCTCACCCTCGCCCGCGGCCGCGTCCTCGCCCTGCTGGGCCCGAACGGGGCCGGCAAGACCACCACCGTCGAGATGTGCGAGGGCTTCGTGCGCCCCGACGGCGGCGAGGTCCGCGTCCTCGGCCTCGACCCGATGGACGACACCGACGAACTGCGCTCGCGCATCGGCATCATGCTGCAGGGCGGCGGCGCCTACCCCGGCGTCCGCGTCGGCGAGATGCTCGAACTCGTGGCGTCCTACTCGGCAGATCCTCTCGACGTGGATTGGCTCCTGGAGGTCGTCGGGCTGTCCCGCCACCGCCGGACGTCCTACCGCAGGCTGTCCGGGGGGCAGCAGCAGCGACTGTCGCTGGCCTGCGCCCTCGTCGGCCGGCCGGAGCTCGTGTTCCTGGACGAGCCGACGGCCGGCCTGGACGCCCAGTCGCGGTTGGCGGTGTGGGATCTGGTGTCCTCGCTGCGTCGCGACGGCGTCACCGTCGTGCTGACCACCCACCTCATGGACGAGGCCGAGGCGCTGGCCGACGACGTGCTCATCATCGACCGGGGCCGCGCCGTGGCGTCGGGCACCACCGCCGACATCACCGCCGGCACGTCCACGCAGGCCGCGGTGCTGGAAGTCGACCGCGCCATCGACGTCGACTCCCTCGCCCGGCATCTCGGCACCGTCGGCGTCGACGCGGCCGGCGACGTCACCGTCGAAGCCACCGGCCCCAACCGCTACCGCATCACCGGTGCGGCGACCCCGCGCGGCATCGCCGCCATGACGGCCTGGTGCGCCGACCACGACGTCCTCGTCTCCGAGCTGCGCGTGGCGCGACGGAGCCTGGAGGACGTCTTCCTCGACATCACCGGCCGAGAAATGAGGAGCTGACATGGAGCCCACGACCCGTTTCCCGGAGGGCACCTTCGCCCCCGCCCCGAAGCGCGCGCCGATGGGCCGCGTGCTGGCGGCGCAGACGAAGCTGGAATCGACGCTGATCTGGCGCCACGGCGAGCAGATGCTGCTGACCATGATCATCCCGCTGGCGATGCTCATCGGCTTCACCCTCGTTCCGGTCCTCGATCGCGAGGACCCCATCGTCACCGTCTTCCCCATGGTGCTGGCCGTGGCCACGATGTCCGCCGGGTTCACCGGCCAGGCCATCGCCGTCGGCTTCGACCGCCGGTACGGGGCCCTGAAGCGCATCGGCGCCTCGGCGTTGCCGAAGTGGGGCATCATCGCCGGCAAGGCCGGTGCGGTGGCGATCATGGTCACCGCGCAGTTCGTCATCTTCTCCGCCGTGGCCGTGGCGCTGGGCTACCGGGCGCCTGCGGCGGCGTTCCTGCTCGCCTACGTGGTGACCATGGTGGGCACCACCGCCTTCACCGCGATGGGCCTGCTCATGGGCGGTACTCTGGGCGCGGAACTCATCCTCGGCTTGGCCAACCTCATCTGGTTCGTCCTCCTCGGCGCGGCGACGTTCGTGGCCGTGGGCCCCGAGCTCGGCGACGGCGCCCGCGCGGCGTTGACCGTGCTGCCCTCGGTTGCTCTGACGGAGTCGCTCATCGCCGCGTTCGACGGGCGTTTGGCCTGGTACCCGCTGGCCGTCCTGATCCTGTGGGGCGCCGTGTGCGCCGTCGCCGCGACACGCCTGTTCAGGTTCGAGGCGAAGGGGGATTGAGCAGGCCCGGAAGGTAGGCTTGGAAGGCGTGAGCGACGCCGACCGTAATCTTCCCTTGTCCTTCCTGCCTTTGCCGACGATCGCCCAGCAGCGGATCATCGCCCTGCTGGTGGTCATCGCCCAAGCCGGCATCGCGGTCACCGGTTCCGTGGTCCGCGTGACCGGTTCGGGCCTCGGCTGCGATTCGTGGCCGCAGTGCCACCCGGGCAGCTTCACCCCGGTTCCGGGGGCGGCGCCCGCCCTGCACCAGGCGATCGAGTTCGGCAACCGACTTCTGACCTTCGTTCTCGTCGCGCTGACGCTGGCGCTGTTCCTCGCGGTCATTCGCGCCGGCCGGCGCAAGGCGATCGTCGTGTTGGCGTTCCTCAACGGCCTCGGCGTCATCGTTCAGGCGATCATCGGCGGCATTTCGGTGATCGTCGACCTGAAGTGGTACGCCGTCGCGCTGCACTTCCTGCCCTCGATGCTGCTGGTGTGGCTGGCGGGCATGGTCTACGTCAAGGTCCAGGAACCCGACGACGGCCATGAGGTGCGCACCTACGCCAAGCCGCTGCGCATGCTCGCCGCGGGCACCGGCATCGCCCTGGCCGGCACGCTGGTCACCGGCACCATGGTCACCGGTGCGGGTCCGCACGCGGGCGACGCCGACGTGCTGCCGGAGGATCGCCTGCAGCTGCCCATCATCGAGCTGTCGCACGTCCACGCCGGTTTCATGTACCTGTACCTCGGCCTGGCCATCGGCCTGGTCTTCGGGCTCATCGCGCTCAACGCCGAGCCGGCGCTGCGCAAGCTCGGCTGGTGGCTGGTGGGACTCATCGTCGCGCAGGCCGCCGTCGGCATGGTCCAGTACTGGGCCGGGGTGCCCGAGGCCCTCGTGCCGGTCCACGTCGCCGGTTCCGGTGCCCTGACCGCCGTCACCGCCATCGTGTGGCAGTTGGGGTGGCGCCACGCCGGCGGCACCGCCACGGCGACCGGCTCCCCCGCCGGCGACGCCGAGCACAATTCCGCCACCGCGAAGGTGGCCGCCTAGTTTTCGCGGATCGGTAGGCTGGCCGCATGCGCGGAATCCTCATCGAATCCTTCGGCGGCCCCGACCATCTGCTCTTTCGCGAGGACCTCCCCGACCCCGTCCCGGGCGACGGGGAGGTCCTCGTGTCCGTTGATGCGGTCGGCGTCAATTTCACCGACGTGTACCAGCGGGAGGGCATCTATCCCCGGCCCCTGCCGTTTACTCCGGGGGCGGAGGGCGTCGGCCGCATCGTCGCGCTCGGCCCCGGGGTCGCGGATGGTTCCGGTGACGGCGGTTGGCGCGTCGGCGACCGGGTCGCGTGGTGCAACGCCCCGGATTCCTACGCGGAGCTCGTCGCGGTTCCGGTCGACTCCCTCGTCGCGGTGCCCGACGGCATCGACGATGACGTGGCCGCCTCGATTCTCCTGCAGGGCCTGACGGCCCATTTCCTCGTCCACGACGTCGGGCGCTTGTCGGCCGACTACACGGTGCTGCTCACCGCCGGTGCCGGCGGGGTGGGGCTGTTGCTGACCCAGTTGGCCGTCGCCGCAGGTGCGCGCGTGGCCACCATCGTGTCCACCGACGCCAAGGAAGTCCTGTCGCGCGAGGCGGGCGCCGACCTGGTGCTGCGTTACGACGACGACGTGCCGGCTCGAGTCGCCGAATGGACCGGAGGCGTCGGCGTCGACGTGGTCTTCGACGGCGTGGGCCGGGCGACGTTCGACACGTCGCTGCGGTGCGCCCGCGTCCGGGGCCTGGTGGCGCTGTTCGGGGCGGCGTCGGGCGCGGTGCCGCCGATGGATCCGCAGAAGCTCAACGACCACGGCTCCCTCTTCCTCACCCGCCCGCACCTGCGCCACTTCATCCGCGGCCATGCCGAGCTCGCCGCCCGCGCCGACGACGTCATGTCGGCGATCGAGGACGGCACCCTGAGCGTGCGCGTCGGCGACCGTTTCCCGCTTTCCGACGCCGCCGAGGCACACCGTGCGCTCCAGGCGCGGTCCACGACCGGGTCGGTGGTCCTCATCCCGTAGGCGTCGTCACGCAACCGACGCCGCAGACGGGAAAACCCTCCCGCGACCGGAAAGGTCCGGGAGGGTTCGACCGTGCGGGGTCGCTAGAAACCGACCATCTCCGCGACGGTGCGCAGCCCCAGCACCGCATCGACCGACAGACCGACGCACACGAGCGCCAGGTAGTTGTTCGACAGCAGGAACAGCTTCATCGGCTTGATCTCGCCGCCGGCCTTCACCGACTTGTGCAGGGCGACGGCACCCCACGTGAACCACGCGCCGGCCACCACGGACACCACCAGGTACACCCAACCGGCCGCCGGGATGAGCAGGAACGTGGTAGCCACCGTCGCCAGCGTGTAGGCGATGATGCGCACCGTGACGTACAGCGGCGGACGGACCACCGGCATCATCGGCACGCCCGCGGCCTCGTAATCCTCGCGGTACTTCAGGCCCAGCGCCCACGTGTGCGGCGGCGTCCAGAAGAAGATGACCAGGAACAGGACGATCGCCTGCCACCAGTGCAACCAGCCGGTGACCTCCGGAGCGTTGTCCGTGATCACCGCCCAGCCGACCAGCACCGGCATGCACCCGGCGGCGCCGCCCCACACCACGTTCTGATCCGTGCGGCGCTTGAGCCACAGCGTGTAGACGAACACGTAAAACGCGATGGTCAGCAGAATGAACACCGCCGCGAGCAGCGAATCGCACAGCAGCCACAGCCACAGGAAACTCGCCACCGTCAGCACGGAACCGAAGATCATCGCGTTGCGGTTGCTCACCGACTGCCGGGCCAGCGGACGCTTGCGCGTGCGGTTCATGACCTTGTCGATGTCCGAATCCGCGACCATGTTGAACGTGTTCGCGGCCGCGGCGCCCATCCAACCGCCCACCAGCGTGAGAAGGATCAGACCGACGTGAACGTTGCCCCGGTCGGCCTGCAGCATCGCCGGGATCGCGGCGACGAGAAGCAGCTCGATGACGCGCGGCTTGGTCAACGCCACATACGCCTTGACGGTGTCCAGCAAAGGGTTTCCTCTCACATGAGTTGACGCTCCAACTCAAACGGTCGGGCGGAGCGGGCGAAAAGTTCCCGATCCTTCAGCGACGGCACGGAAATGACCGGGACGGGCGCGGGCGCCGACGAACCGGACCCGGCCATGGTAGCGCCTGCCGGATGCCCCGGTGGGCACCGGGGCGGCGTGCCGCCGGGGGAAGTGCGCCACGTCACCCGCGCCGAATGCCGACGCTTCCCCCGCGAGTGGCCCCGGAAACCGCGTTGTTTGCGCCTACAATGGGCGCCGAACTCATTCGCGAGCGAGAACCAGGAGCATTCACAGTGACCCTCTCCCCCGAGCTGCAGGCCCGCGTCGTGCGGAATTACCCCTCGGACTGGACCGACCTGGACACCCGGGCCGTCGACACCGTCCGAGTTCTGGCCGCCGACGCCGTGCAGAATTGCGGGTCCGGCCACCCCGGCACCGCCATGAGCCTCGCCCCGCTGGCGTACTCCCTGTACCAGCGCGTCATGCGCCTCGACCCGAAGGACCCGAAGTGGGTCGGCCGCGACCGCTTCATCCTCTCCTGCGGCCACTCCTCGCTGACGCAGTACATCCAGCTGTACATGGCGGGCTTCGGGCTGGAGCTCGACGACCTCAAGGCCCTGCGCACCTGGGACTCCCTGACTCCGGGCCACCCGGAGTACGGCCACACCGACGGCGTGGAGATCACCACCGGCCCCCTCGGCCAGGGCCTCGCCTCCGCCGTCGGCATGGCGATGGCCGCCCGCCGCGAGCGTGGCCTGTTCGACCCGGACGCCCCCGCCGGCCAGTCGCCGTTCGACCATTACATCTACGTCATCGCCTCCGACGGTGACGTCCAGGAGGGCGTCACCGCCGAGGCGGGGTCCATCGCCGGCACCCAGCAGCTGGGCAACCTCATCGTCTTCTGGGACGACAACGGCATCTCCATCGAAGACGACACCACCATCGCCTTCACCGAAAACGTCGCCGACCGCTACCGCTCCTACGGCTGGCAGGTCATCGAGGTCGACGGCGGCGAGGACGTCGAGGCCATCGAGCGCGCCGTCGAGGAGGCCAAGGCCGACACGCAGCGTCCGACCTTCATCCGCGTGCGCACCGTCATCGCGTACCCGGCCCCCAACGCCATGAACACCGGCGCCTCCCACGGCGCCGCGCTCGGCGACGACGAGGTCGCGCTGATCAAGAAGGAGCTCGGCTTCGATCCGGAGCAGACCTTCGAGGTTTCCGACGAGGTCATCGAGCACACCCGCGCCGTCGCGAAGCGTTCGGGCGACGCCCGCGCCGAGTGGCAGAAGTCGTTCGACGAGTGGGCCGCCGCCAACCCGGAGCGCAAGGCCCTGTTCGACCGTCTCGAGGCCGGCGAGTTGCCCGAGGGCTTCGCCGACGAGGTGCCGTCGTGGGAGCCCGACGCCGCCGGCGTGGCCACCCGCAAGGCCTCCGAAGCCGCGTTGCAGGCGCTGGGCAAGACCCTGCCGGAGCTGTGGGGAGGCTCCGCCGACTTGGCCGGCTCGAACAACACCGTGATCAAGGGCGAGCCGTCGTTCGGCCCGAAGGAGATCACCACCGATACGTGGACGACCCACCCGTACGGCCGCAACCTGCACTTCGGCATCCGCGAGCACGCCATGGGCGCGATCCTCAACGGCATCGCCCTGCACGGCGGCACCCGGCCGTATGGCGGCACGTTCCTCATCTTCTCCGATTACATGCGCCCGGCGGTCCGCCTGGCGGCGCTGATGGACATCTCCCCGCTGTACGTGTGGACGCACGACTCCATCGGTCTGGGCGAGGACGGTCCGACGCACCAGCCGATCGAGCAGCTGGCCACCCTGCGCGCCATGCCGGGCATGACGACCCTTCGTCCGGCCGACGCCAACGAGACCGCCGCCGCGTGGGTCGCCGCGCTCGAGGGTCCGTCCGGCCCGAAGGCGCTGGCCCTGACCCGCCAGAACGTGCCGGTGCTGGAGGGCACGAAGGAGAAGGCCGCCGAAGGCGTGCGCCGCGGCGCTTACGTCCTGGTCGAGGCCGAGGGCGGCGAGCCGGACATCGTCCTGATGGCCACCGGTTCCGAGGTTCAGATCGCCGTCGAGGCCGCCGGCGTGCTGGCCGGCGAGGGCGTCAAGGCCCGCGTCGTGTCGGCTCCCTCGCTGGACTGGTTCGATCGGCAGGACGACGAGTACCGCGAGTCGGTGCTGCCGGCGTCCGTCCGCGCCCGCGTGTCGGTCGAGGCCGGCATCGCGATGCCGTGGCACAAGTACCTCGGCGACGCCGGCCGTGCGGTGTCCATCGAGCACTTCGGTGCCTCGGCTCCGTACCAGCGCCTGTTCGACGAGTTCGGCATCACCACCGAGGCCGTCGTCGCCGCCGCCCGCGAGTCGCTGGCCGCCGCCGAGTAGAGCCGCCGACGCCGCGGAACAATCCCCGGCAGCACGTCCCCGCCGCCCCGGTCGTCCTTCGCGAACCGGGGCGGCGCACGCTTGTCGACGCTAACGTGGGATCCGCATGGGCCGTCGCATTCGGGATCAGCCGGATGCCGATGCGCGCGCCTTACCGAACGCGACAATTGAAGCGAACGAGACAGAAGACCAGCACTCCAGGAAGGGCACCGATGACCAACCCCAATCTCGCCGCACTCGCCACCGCCGGCACGTCGGCCTGGCTCGACGATCTTTCCCGTCAGCGACTCGAGGGAGGAGAGCTGACGGCGCTCGTCGACGAGTACGCCGTGGTGGGCGTGACCACCAACCCGGCCATCTTCTCCTCGGGGATGACCACCGGCGACGCCTACGACGGGCAGCTGCGTGAGCTCGCCGGCTCCGGCGCCGACGCCGCCGAGACCGTCTTCACCATGGCCATCGACGACGTCCGCCGCGCCTGCGACGAGCTCGCCGACGTCTCCGCCCGCACCGGCGGCGCCGACGGGCGGGTGTCCATCGAGGTGGACCCGCGGTACGCCGACGATTACGACGCGACCATCGCCCAGGCCCGCCGCCTGTGGGAGCGCGTGGGCAAGGCCAACGCGATGATCAAGATCCCCGCCACCGACGCGTCCCTGCCGGCGGTGTCGGATGCGTTGGCCGAGGGCATCAGCGTCAACGTCACCCTCATCTTCTCGGTGGAGCGCTACCGCCAGGTCGTCGACGCGTTCATCGCCGGCATCGAGCGCGCCCGCGACAACGGCCTCGACCTGTCCACCATCCACTCGGTGGCGTCCTTCTTCGTCTCGCGCGTCGACACCGAGGTCGACAAGCGCCTGGAGGCCATCGGCGGCGACGCGCTGGAGCTGCGCGGCAAGGCCGGCGTGGCCAACGCGCGGCTGGCCTACACCGAGTTCGAGCGCGCCTTCGCGGCCGACGCCGAGCGTTGGGCCCCGCTGGCCGAGGCCGGCGCCCACGTCCAGCGTCCCCTGTGGGCGTCGACCGGCGTGAAGAACCCGGAGTACCCCGACACCCTGTACGTCACCGAGCTGGCCGGCCCGCACACCGTCAACACCATGCCGGAGAAGACCCTGCGCGCCACCGCCGACGCCGACCTCGACGGCATCTCCGACACCCTGACCGGTCGCGGCGAGCAGGCGCGCGAGACCATGGCCGCCATCGCCGCCGCCGGAGTCGACCTCGACGACGTTTTCGCCGTCCTCGAGCGCGAGGGCGTGGAGAAGTTCGTCGATTCGTGGCAGGAGCTGCTCGACTCCATCGACGGCCGTCTGCGCGAGATCCGCGGCTAGCCCATCCTCCCCTCTTTTCCGAAAGAACCTTCCGTGACCTCTGACATCTCCGGCACGATCGCCGACGATTGGACCAATCCCCTGCGTGACCCGCAGGACAAGCGCCTTCCCCGCATCGCGGGGCCGGGCGGCATGGTCATCTTCGGCGTCACGGGCGACCTGGCCCGCAAGAAGCTCCTCCCGGCCATCTACGACCTGGCCAACCGCGGTCTGCTGCCCGCGTCCTTCGCCCTCGTCGGCTACGGCCGTCGCGAGTGGTCGAAGGAGTACTTCGAAAACTACGTCCGCGAGGCCGTCGAGGCCGGGGCCCGCACGCCGTTCCGTGAAAACGTGTGGCGGCGCCTGGCCGAGGGCATCCACTTCGTGCAGGGCACATTCGTCGACGACGAGGCGTTCGACCGGCTGGCCGCCAAGCTCGCCGAGCTCGACGACTCCCGTGGCACCGCGGGCAACTGGGCGTACTACCTGTCCATCCCGCCGGACAATTTCCCGGACGTGTGCCATCAGCTCGATCGTGCGGGCCTGGCGCAGGCCGGCGAGGAGAACTGGCGGCGCGTGATCATCGAGAAGCCCTTCGGCCACGACCTCGAATCGGCCCAGGAGCTCAACCGGATCGTCAACTCCGTATTCCCGGAGACGTCGGTGTTCCGCATCGACCACTACCTGGGCAAGGAGACGGTGCAGAACATCCTGGCCATGCGGTTTGCCAACCAGCTGTTCGATCCGCTGTGGAACTCGCACTACGTCGACCACGTGCAGATCACCATGGCCGAGGACATCGGCTTGGGCGGCCGCGCCGGCTACTACGACGGCATCGGCGCCGCCCGCGACGTGATCCAGAATCACCTGCTGCAGCTGCTGGCCCTGGTGGCCATGGAGGAGCCGGTGGCGTTCACGCCGGAGGAGCTGCAGGCGGAGAAGATCAAGGTGCTGCGCGCGACCGAGCCGGTGCGTCCGCTGTCGAGGACGACGGCGCGCGGCCAGTACTCGGCGGGGTGGCAGGGCAGCCACTACGTCAAGGGGCTGCGCGAGGAGGAGGGCTTCGACCCGGAGTCGACGACGGAGACGTATGCGGCGTGCACGCTGCAGATCAATTCCCGTCGCTGGGCGGGCGTGCCGTTCTACCTGCGCTCGGGCAAGCGTCTGGGCCGGCGCGTCACGGAGATCGCGTTGGTGTTCAAGTCCGCCCCGCACCTGCCCTTCGCGGACACCATGACCACGGCCCTCGGCCAGAACGCCATGGTCATCCGCGTGCAGCCGGACGAGGGCGTGCTCATGCGCTTCGGTTCCAAGGTCCCGGGCTCGACGATGGAGGTCCGCGACGTCAACATGGACTTCTCCTACTCGGAGTCGTTCACGGAGCAGTCGCCGGAGGCGTACGAGCGTCTCATCCTCGATGCGCTTCTCGACGAGGCCAGCCTCTTCCCCACCAACGAGGAGGTCGAGTTGTCCTGGAAGATCCTCGATCCGGTGATCGAGTACTGGGGCAAGCGGGGCCAGCCGGACGAGTATTCCGCGGGCACGTGGGGGCCGGCGTCGGCCGATCGGATGCTCGAGCGTGAAGGCCGCACCTGGCGCCGTCCCTGACGGGCGGGACAGGCGAAACAGGTACTTGGGAAAGGATTACCGTGCCAATGATCATCAATTTGCCCGACACCGACACCCGCGTCATCGCCCGCCAGCTGGTGACGCTGCGCGAGACGGGCGGCATCGTCACCACCGGTCGCGTGCTCACGCTCATCGTGCTGGCGCAGGGAGACGATGACCTGGAGACCATCATCAAGACGGTCAACAGCGTCTCCCGGGAGCACCCGGCCCGCGTGCTGGTGCTCGTCGCCGGCGAGCCGCGGGGGGCGAGCCGCCTCGACGCGGAATTGCGCCTGGGCGGTGACGCGGGTGCCGCGGAGGTCGTCGTCATGCACATGGAAGGCGAGGTCGGGGCGCACCCGGAGGCGATCGTCACTCCCCTGCTGCTGCCGGACACGCCGGTGGTGGCGTGGTGGCCGTCGACGCCGCCGCAGGTGCCGGCGGCGACGCCGATCGGTCAAATCGCGCAGCGTCGCATCACCGATTCGCTGGCGGACCCCGACGCCAACGCGGTGTACACCCGTCGCACGGGGTACACGCCGGGCGATTCGGATTTGGCGTGGTCGCGTTTGACTGCGTGGCGTGGGGTGCTGGCCTCGGCGCTGGATTCCCCGCCGCATGGCCCGATCACCGCGGCGCGGATCGAGGGCCCGGGCGAGGATCCGTCGGTCGACGTCGCCGCAGGTTGGCTGGCCGACCGTCTGGCCGTGCCGGTGCTGCGGGTGGTCACCGATGAGCCGGAGGTTCCCGTCGACGCCGATGGCGTGGCGAAGCCGCCGGTGACGAAGGTGACGTTGTCGCGCCCCGGTGAGGACGGCACGCCGACCGACGTCATCGTCGAGGTGGAAAACGCGACGACGGCGTGCGTGACCATCATGGGCAGCCCGCCGTTCAAGGTGGCCCTGTCGCGTCGAACCACCGTCGATTGCCTGGCCGAGGAACTGCGCCACCTCGATCCCGACACCGCCTACGCGCGCGCCTTGCGCGGTTTGGGCCGCATTCGTCGCCTCACGGCGCAGCAGGCCCGGGAGGCGGAGGACGGTTCGCTTGACGACGGTTCGTCCGCATCCGGTTCCCCGTCCGTTTCCGCTTTCGCCCACGACCCCGAGGAGTCTTCCCGATGACCGACACCGCCCCCGCGCCCGAGTTTTCCCGCCACGCCGACCCGGACGCCCTGGTGGAGGCCGCCCGTGCCCGTTTCGTCGACGTCGTCACCGCCGCGCAGGCCGACGACGGCATGGCCCGCGTCGCCGTGACCGGCGGCGGCGCCGGCATCGGCCTGTTGGCCGCCCTGGCCGCCGACTCCGGCGACGTCGACTGGGGGCGGATCATGATCTTCTTTGGCGACGAGCGTTTCGTGCCCGAGGAGTCCCCGGACCGCAACGTCGGCCAGGCCCGCGAGGCCCTGCTCGACCACGTGGGCATCCCGGAGTCGCACGTGTTCCCCATCGCCCCGTCCGGCGGCGCCTACCTGAACGACCCGGTGTGCGCGGCCGACGCCTACGCCGACATCCTGGCGATGCACGCCCCCGACGGCTTCGACCTGCACCTGCTGGGCATGGGCCCGGAGGGTCACGTCAACTCGCTGTTCCCGCACACCCCGGCGATCGTCGAGACCGAGCGCACCGTCGTCGAGGTCCGCGACTGCCCGAAGCCGCCGCCGACCCGCGTGTCTCTGACGCTGCCGGCGGTCAATGCCAGCCGACGGGTGTGGCTGCTGGTCTCCGGCGAAGCCAAGGCCGAGGCGGTCAAGGCCATCGCCGACGGCGCGGACCCGGCCGACTGGCCCGCCGCCGGAGTCCACGGCACGCAGGAGACGATCGTGTTCGTCGACGACGCCGCCGCGTCCATGCTGTAGCGGGGACGACCCTCCCGCCGTTTTCTCGCCGGCGGGCGGAGAAAGCGCGAAAAAAGGGGCCCGGGCGATGATTCGCCCGGGCCCCTCGTCGTCACGCAAGGCCGCGCAACCACGCGCGGCCGACGGCGTCGCCTACCAACCGAAGGCCTGGAACAGGCCGAGGAGCACGATCGACGCCAGCCACAGGATGGCCGTGATGATGGTGATGTAGTCGAGGTTCTTCTCCACCACCGTCGAACCCGACAGGTTCGACTGCATGCCGCCGCCGAACAGGCTGGACAGGCCGCCGCCCTTGCCCTTGTGGAGCAGGACGAACAGGGACATCAGCACGGAGGTGATGACCAGGACGATCTGGATGGCGAGGTACACGCGCACTTCCCTACGGTTGTCGACGAATCATGGTGCCGTTTGTCGGCGGCGGACCCGGTGCGACCGGATCCGCGATCAACTGACCAGGGTACCGCACCGGCGCCGCGCCGCGCAGTTCGCGGGTGCGGCGCGTCGGCGCGCGGCGGCGGAAGTCGCCGACTAACCCGAGTTGCGCAGCGCCGTGGCCAAACCGTTCATGGTCAGCTGGATGCCCGCCCGGACCTTGTCACGGGCGTCGCCGGCACGGTAGCGGCGCAGCATCTCCAGCTGAATCGCGTTGAGCGGCATGAGGTACGGGAACCGCATGTCCACCGAACGCGCCAGCAGCGGGTTGTCCTCCAACAGCGACGAGTAGCCGGTGACCTTCATGAACATCTCGAGGGTCAGCTCGTACTCCTCGCGGATGCGGTTGAAGATGCGGTCGGCGACCTCGCGGTCGGACACCAGATCCGCGTACAGCCTGGCCAGCTCCAGATCCGACTTCGACATGACCTGCGCCATGTTCGACAGCACCGAATCGAAGAAGGGCCACGAACGCTTGAGCTCGCGCAGCTCCTCCAGGCGGGAACCGTCCTCGTCGTCGCCGATCCACTCCCGCAGGGCCGTGCCGACGCCGAACCAGCCCGGCACCATCGACCGCTGCTGCGACCACGCCAGCACCCACGGGATGGCGCGCAAATCGGAGATCGACGTCGTCTGCTTGCGCGACGACGGACGCGAACCGATGTTCAGGCTGCCGATCTCGCCGACGGGCGTGGAGGTTTCGAAGAACTCGATGAAGCCCGGGTCGTCGTGCATGAGCGCCGCGTAGGCGTCGCGGGAACGCTCCGAGATCTCCGACATCACCTGGTAGGCCCGCTCCTGGTCGTTGAGGTCCTCCAGGTCGAGCAGCGTCGACTCGATGGTCGCCGACACCAGGGCCTCCAGGTTGCGGCGGGCCGCCACCGGGTGGCCGTACTTCGCCGAGATGATCTCGCCCTGCTCGGTGATGCGCACCGAACCCTGCACCGCACCCTTCGGCTGGGCCAGGATCGCGTCGTAGGACGGGCCGCCGCCGCGACCGACGGTGCCGCCGCGACCGTGGAACAGGCGCAGCCGGATGCCCTCGTCGCGCGACACCTTCGCGATCGCGGTCTCCGCGTCGTACAGCGCCCAGTTCGCGGCGAAGTAGCCGCCGTCCTTGTTCGAGTCGGAGTAGCCGAGCATGACCTCCTGCACGTCGCCGCGGGAGGCGACGTAGCGGCGGTACAGCGGAACGTCCCACGCCGACCGCAGCACCGACGCGCCGGCCTGCAGGTCCTCGATGGTCTCGAACAGCGGCACGACGTCGACGGTGCCGCCGAGCACGCCGTCGTCGACGGAGATCAACCCGACCTCCTTGAGCAGGATCATCGGCTCCAGCAGGTCGGACACCGACGCGCACATCGAGATGATGCACTGCGGCACGACCTCCGGCCCGTAGGCGGCCACGGCGTCGGCCGCCGCGCGCATGATGCCCAGTTCCCGCTCGGTGGCCTCCGACAACGTCACGCCGCGCGGGACCAGCGGGCGGGCCGAGGCGAGCTCCTTCGTGAGGATCTCGACGCGGCGGCGCTCCGGCAGCGACCGGTAATCCTCCGCGACGCCGGCCTGGCGGAACAACTCGGTGAGGATGTCCTCGTGGCTCTCGGAGTTCTGCCTCAGATCCAGCGAGTACAGGTGGAAACCGAAGACGTCGGTGGCGGCCTGGATGTCGGCGAGACGGTGATCGGCGATGAGGTCATCGTTGCTGCGGCGCAGCGACGCTTCGACGACGTCGAGATCGGCGCGCATCTCCGCGACATCCGCATACGGCTCGTGGGCCGACCAGTCCCCCTCCACGACCGAGTGGCCGACGCGGGACACGGCGGTGGCGGCGACGCGACCCCGGATTCCGTGGACGGCGCGGCGGTACGGCTCGTCGATCCGGTTGGGCACGTCGTTCTGGCCCCGGTTGGCCAATTCCACCAGGTCGACGGAAACCT
The DNA here is from genome assembly GCF_001807025.1 of Corynebacterium sp. HMSC11E11. NCBI lineage: Bacteria > Bacillati > Actinomycetota > Actinomycetes > Mycobacteriales > Corynebacteriaceae > Corynebacterium > Corynebacterium sp. HMSC11E11. The sequence continues at coordinate 161,436 of NZ_KV787152.1, forward strand.
GGGTGAGGCGGTCGGAGAAGCTCAGCTCACGTTCCAGGGCATGCAGCTGCTTGACGTAGTGGCGCAGGATCGTCGCCGCGGCGCGGTCGGTGGCGTAGCGGACGACCTCCTCCGTCACGTACGGGTTGCCGTCATGGTCGCCGCCGATCCACGAACCCATCCGCACCACCGGGGTCTCCGGCACGTCCGGACCGCCGATCTCGCGCATGGCCTCCACGACGTCGCGGTTGAGCCCGGGCACCGTCTCCAGCAGCGACAACTGGTAGTAGCGCAGGCCGACCTCGACCTCGTCGCGGATGTCCGGGCGATTCATGCGGATCAGCGCGGTCTGCCACAGCGTCATGATGCGCCGGCGGATCTCCAGGTCCAGCGCCGCGATCTTCGCGTCCGTGCGGGCGGTGCGCGGGGCGTTTTCGACCTGGTGGCGGGCCCGCATCGCGGCGCCGATGTGCTTCTGCACGTCGAACACCGTGCGGCGTCGCGTCTCCGTCGGGTGCGCGGTGAGCACCGGCACGACCTGCGCGACGTTCATCATCGCCGCCAGCTCGGAACCCGGCACCCGCGCCTCGCGCAGTTTTTCCCACGTCGCGTCGAGGGTCGAATCGCGCGGCGCCTCGCCGGCGTCGAGCTGCTCTTCCAGCAGACGCTCCTCGTGGAGATCCTCCGCCAGATTCGCCAACAGGGCGAAGTGAGTGAACGCCCGGATGATCGGCGTCGCCTCCTCCGGGTCGATGTCCCGGAACAACCCGGTCAGTTCCCCGATCTCCGCCTCTCCCCGGTGAAGGCGGAACGCGGTGCGACGCGCGTTCTCCACGAGATCGAAGACGTCGTCGCCCTCCTGCTCACGGATCACCTCGCCGAGGATCCGCCCCAGATGGCGGATGTCGTCGTGCAACGTTTCGTCGCTGGTCTTCCCCGTGCTCTGATCCTGCATGCTGGCTTCTCCTGTCATGTCGGGTGCACGTCCGGCGCGGCCGGACCGTCGTAAAGCCACGCGCCGCGCGAAACGCCCCGGATCAACGCGAAAACGTTGCCGGGGCGTGACGACGACGGCACGGAGCCGATGAAACTACTTGACCGCGTCGGCGGCGAGGGCGGACAGCTTGGCGAAGGCCTCGCCGTCCAGCGACGCACCGCCGACCAGGCCACCGTCGACGTCGGGCTGTCCGACGATGTCGGCGACGTTCTCCGCCTTCACCGAACCGCCGTAGAGGATGCGCATCTCCTTGGCCAGCTGCTCGCCGCCCAGCTCGGCGACGGTCTCGCGGATGGCCTTGCAGACCTCCTGCGCATCCGCCGACGAGGCGACCTTGCCGGTGCCGATGGCCCACACCGGCTCGTAGGCGATGACGACCTTCGCCAGATCCGCCTCGGTCAGGCCTTCCAGGGAGCCCTTGACCTGCTCGACGACGTACTCGACGTGCTTCTGCTCCTCGCGGACCTCCAGCGGCTCGCCGACGCAGACGATCGGAGACATCGACGCCTTCAGCGCGGCCTTCGCCTTCTTGGCGACGAGCTCATTGTCCTCGTCGTGCATCTCGCGGCGCTCGGAGTGGCCGACGACGACCCAGCGGCAGCCGAGCTTGGCCAGCATCGACGCGGAAATCTCGCCGGTGTAGGCGCCCGACTCGTGGACGGAGACGTCCTGCGCGCCGTAGGTCACGGCCAGCTTGTCGCCCTCCACCAGGGTCTGCACGGAACGGATGTCGGTGAACGGCGGGATGACCGCGACGTCGACCTTGTCGTAGTACTCCTTCGGCAGGGCGAAGGCGAGCTTCTGCACGACGCCGATGGCCTCCAGGTGGTTGAGGTTCATCTTCCAGTTGCCGGCGATGAGGGGCTTGCGAGCCATTGTGGGTGTCACTTCCTGAGGTGGTCGAAAAACATGGGGTGCGGGCGGCGCGGCGGTGACGCGCGCGCCACCCGCTTAAAAACGAGGGGCGGTGCTAGGACTCGAGCACCTGGACGCCGGGGAGGTCCTTGCCCTCGAGGTACTCGAGGGAGGCGCCGCCGCCGGTGGAGATGTGGCTGAAGCCGTCCTCGTCCAGGCCGAGGGTGCGCACGGCCGCGGCCGAGTCGCCGCCGCCGACGACGGAGAAGCAGCCGTTGTCGCGGGTCGCGTCGATGATCGCCTGGGCGACGAAGCGGGTGCCGTTGGCGAACGCGTCCATCTCGAACACGCCCATCGGGCCGTTCCAGAACACGGTCTTGGTGCCGGCCAGCTTCTCGGCGAAGGTCTTGGCGGATTCGGGGCCGATGTCCAGGCCCATCCAACCCTCCGGGATGGCGTCGGCGGCGACGACCTTGTGGTCGGCGTCGGCGGCGAACGCGGAGGCGGCGACGACGTCGGTCGGCAGCACCAGCTGGTCGCCGTACTTCTCCATCAGCTCCTTGCAGGTGTCGATCATCTCCTCCTGCAGCAGCGAGCCGCCCACGGAGTGGCCCTGCGCGGCGAGGAAGGTGAAGCACATGCCGCCGCCGATGATCAGGTAGTCGACCTTCGGGGCCAGGGCCTCGATGACGCCCAGCTTGTCGGAGACCTTCGATCCGCCCAGCACCACGGCGTAGGGCTTCTCGGGGGTCTCGGCGACCTTGCGCAGCACCTCCAGCTCGGACTGGACCAGGCCGCCGGCGTAGTGCGGCAGCTTCTTGGCCACGTCGTACACCGAGGCCTGGGCGCGGTGGACCACGCCGAAACCGTCGGACACGAAGGCGCCCTCCGGCACCAGGGCGGCGAGCTCGGCGGCGAAGGCCTCGCGCTCGGACTCGTCCTTGGAGGTCTCGCGCGCGTCGAAGCGGATGTTCTCCAGCAGCAGCACGTCACCGTCGGTGAGGCCGTTGGCGCGCTCGTGGGCGTCCTCGCCGGTGACGTCGCCAGCGACGGCCACGTAGCGGTCCAGGCGCTCGGACAGCGCCTCGGCGACCGGGGCGAGGGACAGCTCGGGGTTGACCTCGCCCTTCGGGCGGCCCAGGTGGGCGGTGACGACGACCTTGGCGCCGGCGTCGGACAGGGCCTTCAGGGTCGGCACGGACGCGTCGATGCGGCCCGGGTCGGTGATGGAGCCGTCCTTGAGCGGGACGTTGAGGTCCGAGCGGACCAGCACGTAGCGGCCTTCGACGCCTTCGTCGAGAAGATCCTGCAGGGTCTTGACGGTCATGTCTGTTTCTTCCTTCGTTGTGGGAAACCCCAGGGCCGGGGTGCGCCCGCGGGCACACCCCGGCCCTGGGGTCGTGGGTGAAACGGTGAGCTTAGAGGCGCTCGCCGACGTAGACGGAGAGGTCGACGAGGCGGCAGGAGTAGCCCCACTCGTTGTCGTACCAGGAGACGACCTTGACCTGGTCGCCGATGACCTTGGTCAGCGGCGCGTCGAAGATGGAGGAACGCGGGTCGCCCTCGATGTCCTTGGACACGATCGGCTCCTCGTTGTAGCCGAGGATGCCCTTGAGCTCGTCGGACTCGGCGGCCTTCTTCACGGCGGCGTTGACGGCCTCGACGGAGACCTCCTTCTTGGCGGTGAAGGTCAGGTCGGTGACGGAGCCGGTCGGGGTGGGCACGCGCAGCGCGTAGCCGTCCAGCACGCCCTTGAGCTGCGGCAGGACCAGGGCGACGGCCTTGGCGGCGCCGGTGGAGGTCGGGACGATGTTCAGGGCGGCGGCGCGGGCGCGGCGCAGGTCCTTGTGCGGGGCGTCGTGCAGGCGCTGGTCGCCGGTGTAGGCGTGGATGGTGGTCATCAGACCACGCTCGATGCCGAACTCCTCGTCCAGCACCTTGGCCATCGGGGCCAGGCAGTTGGTGGTGCAGGAGGCGTTCGAGATGATGTTGTGCTTCTCGGCGTCGTAGTCGGTGTGGTTCACGCCGACGACGAAGGTGGCGTCCTCGTTCTTCGCCGGGGCGGAGATGATGACCTTCTTGGCGCCGCCGTCGATGTGGGCCTTGGCGGCCTCGGCGTCGGTGAAGAAGCCGGTCGACTCGATGACGATGTCGACGTTGTTCTCGCCCCACGGGAGGTTCTTCGGGTCGCGCTCGGCCCAGGCTATGATGCGCTTGCCGTCGACGGTGATGGACTCGTCGTCGTAGGTGACCTCGGCGTCGAGCTTGCCCATGATCGAGTCGTACTTGAGCAGGTGGGCCAGGGTCTTGTTGTCGGTCAGGTCATTGACCGCCACGATCTCCAGGTCGGCGCCCTGCGCGATCACGGCGCGGAAGAAGTTGCGTCCGATGCGACCGAAGCCGTTGATGCCTACACGAACCGTCACGATGATCTCCTCCAAAGGAATCGGCTAAGAATTGCCCAACGGCCCGGGAACCGGGCCAACTGGTTCAATTTCGAATTGTACGTGGGGTTCCGCCGATGCGCAGGGGTGGAACGCCCGCATTCCAGTGAGACGCCTCACCAACGGACATCCGGCGCGGGGTGCATGCCCGTTCGGCTCGAATGTGCTTTACGACGATGCTTTTGGAGCCCACCGCCGCGGCGTGGAAAAGGCGTGAAGAAGGGGCGGAGAGGAGGTCGACGGGGGTGATCTCCCGGATCAGTCTTCGTCGAAAAGCTCGTCGGTGACCACGGAATTCGTGTCCGGCACGCCCGTTTCCGCGGCGCGACGATCCGCCATCGACAGCAGACGGCGGATGCGGCCGGCCACGGCGTCCTTCGTCATCGGCGGATTGGCCAGCTGGCCGAGCTCCTCCAACGACGCCTGCCGGTGCGCCACGCGCAGCTCGCCGGCGGTGACCAGATGCTCCGGGACGTCGTCGCCGAGGATCTCCAGCGCACGCTCCACCCGGGCGGCGGCCACGACGGCCGCACGGGCCGACCGGCGCAGGTTCGCGTCGTCGAAGTTCGCCAGGCGATTGGCCGTCGCCCGCACCTCGCGGCGCATGCGTTGCTCCTCCCACTCCAGGCGGGTGGTCTGCGCCCCCATGCGGGTGAGCAGGGCGCCGATGGCCTCTCCGTCGCGGATGACCACGCGGTCTCCCCCGCGCGTCTCCTTGCTCTTCGCGGCGATGCCCAGACGACGCGCACACCCCACCAGGGCCAGCGCCGCTTCCGGGCACGGGCACGTGACCTCCAGCGCCGAGGACCGCCCCGGCTCGGTGAGCGAACCGTGGGCGAGGAAGGCACCGCGCCACGCCGCCTCGGCGTCGAGGACGGTGCCGCCGATGACCTTCGGCGGCAGACCGCGCACGGGCCGACCCGCGCGGTCGATCAGGCCGGTGCGGCGGGCGAGCTCCTCCCCGCCCTCCGACACGCGCACGATGTAGCGCGCGGTTTTGCGCAGCCCGCCCGGGCTGAGCACCTGAAGCTCCGGCTCTATGCCGAACAGCGAATCGATCATGCCGCGCAGCCGACGCGCCACCGCGCCCGAGTCGACCTCGGCCTCGATGACGATGCGCCCGGCGACCAGGTGGAGCCCGCCGGCGAACCGCAGCAGCGCGGCGACCTCGGCCGACTTCGCGCTGTCCTGGTTGACCGGCACGCGCGCCAGCTCATCCTTCACCTTCGGCGTCAACGCCATGTGGGCACTCTCCTCACGTCGGCGACCCGTTCGCCGTGCAGCGCAGTCTAGCGACCCCGCCTACCGGGCCAGCAATTCCCCCAGTGCGGAGGCGACCTTCACGGGGTCGTGCCGCTCCGTCCACCCGCCGTCGTCGTCAAGCTCGCGCACGTCGGCGTACACCACCTCCGCCGACAGCGTCGCCGCCGCCCGCTCCAGGTACCCGCGCTCGGACCGGCCGCCCATCGTCGACTCGTCGACGAGGATGGTGTCCAGCGTCAGATCCGGCGCATGCTGGGCCAGCATGTGCAGGTGACGTTCCGACGAAAAGCCCGCGGTCTCCCCCGGCTCCGACGACAGGTTGAGAACGACCACCCGATGCGCCGTCGTGTCCCGCAACGCCTGCACCAACTCCGGCACCTGCAGATGCGGCAGCACCGACGTGAACCACGAACCCGGGCCGAGCGTGACCATGTCCGCGGCGAGGATCGCGTCCACCGCGTCCGGCGTGGCCGGCGGCTGCTCCGGGATCAACCGGATGCGCCGCACCTGACCCGGCGTCGTGGCGACGGCGACCTGACCGCGCACGGGGCGCACCACGCGGGCGTCGTCCTCCAGGCCCACGACCTCCGCCTCGATGTCCAACGGCAGCGGCGACATCGGCAGCACCCGGCCGTAGATGCCCAACAGAGAACCGACCTCGTCGAGCGCGGCGACCTCGCTGCCGAGCACGCTGGTCAACCCCGCGATGATGAGATTGCCCACCGCATGCCCGGCCAGCGCGCCCGTGCCGCCGAACCGGTGCTGCAGGACCTCCTCCCACAGCTTCCCGCGCTCGTCCTCCGCAGACAGCGCCGCCAACGCCATGCGCAGATCGCCCGGCGGGATCTGGCCCAGCTCGCGACGCAGGCGTCCGGACGAGCCGCCGTCGTCGGCGACCGTGACCACGGCGGTGACGTCCTCGGCGATGCGGCGGACGGCGCGCAGCGTCGCGAACAGCCCGTGGCCTCCGCCGAGGCTCGTGATGGCGGTCATGGGGTAAGGCTCCTCTGGGGTCGAGTCGAATCGGGATCCGGCGGCGAAAACGGCGCTCCCGGTCAACCCCGCTCGATGTCGCGGTGGATGACGTTGACGTCGATGCCGTTGAACTCGCCGAGCCTGCGGCCCAGCGCCTCCGACATGGCAACGCTGCGGTGGTGGCCGCCGGTGCAGCCGATGGCGATGGACATGTGGTTCTTTCCCTCGCGGCGGTACCCGGGCAGGATCACCGAAACGAGCTGCTCGACGGTGTCCAGCCAGCGCGGGGCGTCCTCCTGCTCGAGCACGTAGGCGGCCACCTCCCGGTCCGTGCCGCGACCCGACCGCAGGCCCGGCACCCAGTACGGGTTGGGCAGGAAACGGACGTCGAGCAGCAGGTCGGCGTCGCGCGGGGCGCCGTGCTTGAAACCGAAGGATTGGATGGTCACCCGCTGTCCGCGCGACGCCGGGTCCGAGAAGTGGACCTCCAGCGCGCGGCGCAGGTCGTGGACGGACATCCGCGACGTGTCCAGCACAAGGTCCGACATGGCCTTGATGCCGGCGAGCATCTGCCGCTCCCGCTCGATGCCCTGGGTCAGCGTCCCGGATTCCTGCAGCGGGTGCGTGCGGCGGACCGAGTCGTAGCGGGCGATGAGCGTGTCGTCGTCGGCGTCGAGGAAGATCACCATCGGCCGGCGGCCGCTTTCGTGCAGCCGGTCCAGGACGTCGCCGAGCGAACCGGCGAAGGCGCGGGACCGCACGTCGGTGACGATGGCGAGGCGCTCCACGGGCGAATCCGCCTCGAAGGAGAGCTCCACCATGCGCATGATCAACTCGGGCGGCAGGTTGTCGGCGACGTACCAGCCCATTTCCTCGAGGACGGCTGCGGCGGTGTTGCGGCCGGACCCGGACATGCCCGTGATGAGGACCAGTGACGTGTCGGGTTCTGCTGCACCGGCGTTGACTGTGGTCATGCGTCCACCCTACGTGCGATCGCCGTGCAGCGCTTCGTGCACGGACTGCGCCAGGGCGGGGCCGAATCCGGGCACTTCGCGGATCTCGTCGACGGTGGCGCGCTTGAGCTTGGCCACCGAGCCGAAGTGCTTGACCAGTTCCGACCTGCGCTGCGGCCCCAGGCCCTTGATGTCGTCGAGGACCGAGGCCCGCATGCGCTTGGACCGCTGCTGCCGGTGGTAGCCGATGGCGAAGCGGTGGGCTTCGTCGCGGATGCGCTGCATGAGGTACATCGCCTCGGAGTTGCGCGGCAGGATCACCGGTTCGTCGTCGCCGGGCACCCAGATTTCCTCGAGTCGCTTGGCCAGTCCGACGAGGGTGACGTCGGTGACGCCGAGGTCGTCGAGGACCTCCTGCGCGGCGGCGACTTGGGGCGCACCGCCGTCGACGATGAACAGGTTCGGCGGGTAGGCGAACTTGCGCCCGCTGACCGACTCCTCCACGACGCTTTGCGACGACCCGTCGGACTCTCCCGCAGCCTCTTCCTCGAACATGACCGATTCGTCGTCGGGCACGGCGAGCTTGTCTTCGGCGTGGCGGCGGAAGCGGCGGCGAACGACCTCCGCGATGGAGGCGACGTCGTCGGAGCGGCCATCGCCGGCGGCGTCCTTGATGCGGTAGCGGCGGTAGTCGACCTTGCGGGGCAGACCGTCTTCGAAGACGACGAGTGAGGCCACGACGTCTGTGCCCTGGATGTGCGAGATGTCCGTGCATTCGATGCGCAGCGGGGCCTCGTCCATGAACAGCGCGTCGCGAATGCCCTCCAATGCCTGGGAGCGGGCAGTGAGGTCGCCGCTGCGCTTGATCTTGTGCTGGGCCAGGGCCTCGACCGCGTTTCGGTGGACGGTCTCCAACAGGGCCTTCTTGTCGCCGCGTTGGGGAACGTGGACGTCGACGGCGGTGCCGCGGATGTCGCGCAGGAAGCTTTCGACCTCATCCGCGTTTTCCGGCGAGACCTGGACGAGAATCTGCCGCGGCACGGCGTCGGCGGCTCCGTTGGAGTCGTCTCCGTCGACCTTCGCGTGCTCGGCGGCATCGCCGTAGAACTGCGTGAGGAACGTGGACAGCAACTTCGGCAACGCGGGATCCGGCGCGTCGTCCGGCAACGGACCGGTCTCCGAGTCGCCGGACTTTTCGACGACCCAGCCGCGCTGGCCGTGGATGCGGCCCCGGCGGACGTGGAAGATCTGCACCGCCGCCTCCAACTCGTCGGTGGCGAAGGCGATGAAGTCCGCGTCGGTGGCGTCGCCGAGGACGACGGCCTGCTTTTCCATGACCTTCTCCACCGCGGCGAGATCGTCGCGGATCTTCGCGGCCTTTTCGAAGTCGAGCTCCTCGGCGGCGGCGTTCATGTCCCGGCGCAGCTGCGCGGTCAGCGGCCCGGTGTTGCCGGCCATGAAGGAGATGAAGCCGTCGACGATCTCGCGGTGCTCCGCGGCCGACACCCGACCGACGCAGGGCGCCGAGCACTTGTCGATGTACCCGAGCAGGCAGGGCCGGCCCAGCTGCTGATGACGGTTGAAGACGCCCTTCGAACACGTGCGGGCCGGGAACACCCGGATGAGCAGGTCGAGCGTCTCCCGGATGGCCCAGGCGTGGGAATAAGGGCCGAAGTACCGGACGCCCTTGCGGCGCGGGCCGCGGTAGAGGAACATCCTCGGGAACTGCTCGCCGACGCTGACGGCCAGCATCGGATAGCTCTTGTCGTCGCGGTACATGACGTTGAACCGCGGGTCGTAGCGCTTGATCCAGGTGTACTCCAGCTGGAGCGCCTCGACCTCGGTGCGCACGACGGTCCAGATCACCTTCGACGCCGACAGCACCATTTGCCGCGTGCGCGGGTGCAGATTCGCGACGTCCTGGAAATAATTCGACAGCCGGGCGCGCAGGTTCTTCGCCTTGCCGACGTAGAGGACGCGGCCGCCGTCGTCGAGGAAACGGTAAACGCCCGGCTCGACCGGGATGGTCCCCGGCGCCGGGCGGTACGTGGAGGGATCCGCCATCAGTCTTCCGGCATGTAGCGGTCCTCGAGTTCGCGGAAGCGGCGCACGGCCTCCACGACTGCGGCGCCGTCGCGGGCCTGCAGCGCCCACATGGGCACGAACTCGAACTCGGGCAGCTCCAGGCGGGCCCACCGGGAATCGGCCGGGAAGCTCAGGCCGTGGACGACGTCCCACGGGTAGAACCGGGCGCCCAGGAAGTTGCGGACCTCGACGCCGCGGGAGTTGACGCGCACGCGGGGACGCAGCATCAGCAGGCATGCGGCGGAGATGACCAGGCCCAGAATCGGAAACGCCAGCACGTCGATCGGCGTGACCTGGGCGCCGGTGTCGCCGACGTCGACGACGAAGCCCATGAAGATGTGCACCGCCATGACCACCGCCACCGAGCCCCAGGCCCACAGCTTCATGGTCCTGGAGGTGACCTCCAGCTCCCAGCCCGAATCCGTGCGGTCGGCCGTCTTGTTGTCGCTCACGTCGTTCACTCCTCGCCCAGGGCGCGCAGCAATGCCGCGGTGTGCAGCGCGGCGATGGTGGCCTCTCGGCCCTTGTCCTCGACCGAACCCGGCGCACCCGACCGGGCCACCGCCTGCTCGTGCGTGTCGCAGGTCAGCACGCCGTTGCCGACGGGGGTGCGATGGTCGAGCGAAACCCGCGTCAAGCCCTCGGTCACCGAATCGCAGACGTAATCGAAGTGGGGCGTGCCACCGCGGATGACGCATCCCAGCGCGACCACCGCGTCGTGATCGTCGGCAAGCGCCTGAACGACCACCGGAAGCTCCAGGGCGCCGACGACCGTGTAGTCGTGGACCAGCGCGCCGGCCCCGGATGCCGCCTCGATCGCGTTGGCCCGAAGCTGGCCCGTGATGTCGGCGTTCCAGTGGGCGGTGACGATGGCGACGCTCATCCCCTCCGCGTCGGGAATCTCGATGTCGGGCAGTCCGGCTCCGCTCACTTCTTCTCCTCCTGATCGCCTTCGCCACCAATGTAGTCGGACAGCCACGGCAGGTCATGCCCCATCCGCTGCTGCTTGGTGGTCAGGTACCGCACGTTGTCCGCGTTGACCTCCACGGGCACCGGCACGCGGCGGCTCATCTCCATGCCGTAGCCGCCCAGGCCCGCCCGCTTGGTCGGGTTGTTGGTCAGCAGCGCCATCGACCGCACGCCGAGATCCCGGAGGATCTGCGCGCCCGTGCCGTACTCGCGGGCGTCGGCGGGCAGGCCCAGCTTCAGGTTGGCGTCGACGGTGTCGGCGCCCTCGTCCTGCAGGTGGTACGCCTCGAGTTTGTGCATGAGACCGATGCCCCGGCCCTCGTGGCCCCGCATGTACAGGATGACGCCCCGGCCCGCGGCCTGGACGATCTCCATCGACTTGTGCAGCTGCTGGCCGCAGTCGCAGCGCCGCGAACCGAAGACGTCTCCGGTCAGGCACTCGGAATGCACGCGCACCAGGACATCCGAGCCCTCGTCGGAGGCGGGATCGCCGACGACCAGGGCGACGTGCTCCACGCCGTCGACGAGACTGCGGTAGCCCACCGCCCGGAACTCCCCGAACTCGGTGGGCATCCGGGTCTCCACGACCCGCTCCACCAAGTGCTCGTGGCGGCGGCGGTACTCGATGAGCTGCTCGATGGAGATCAACGCCAGACCATGCTCGTCGCAGAACCTGCGCAGCTCCGGAGTGCGGGCCATGCCGGTCGGATTCTCTTCGGACACGACCTCGCACAGCACGCCGGCCGGGCGCAGACCCGCGAGGCGAGCCAGGTCCACCGCGGCTTCGGTGTGGCCGGCCCGGGTGAGCACGCCGCCCTCCTTCGCGCGCAGCGGCACGACGTGGCCGGGGCGCGTGAACTCCGTCGCCGTCGAGTTTGCGGCGGCGAGCCGTTGGATGGTGTACGCGCGGTCGGCGGCCGAAATGCCGGTCGACCCGGTCGCCGCGTCGACGGTGACCGTGTACGCGGTGCCGCGGACGTCCTCGTTGCGGGCCACCATGGGCGGCAGCCCCAACCGGTCGCAATCCGCGCCGGTCAGGGGCGCGCAAATATATCCCGAGGAGTACCGCACCGTGAAGGCGACCAGCTCCGGCGTCGCCTTCTCGGCGGCGAAGATGATGTCGCCTTCATTTTCGCGGTGCTCGTCATCGACGACCACCACGGCCTTGCCGGCGGCGATGTCGGCGATGGCCCGTTCCACGCTGTCCAGTTCAATCACGGCCATGAGCTTATCGGGGCAGCAATTTCTCGATGTACTTGGCCACCGCGTCGACCTCCAGATTCACCGTCGCGCCGGCGTCGAGCGTGCCCAGGACGGTGTCGGCCAGCGTCGTCGGGATGAGGCTGACCTCGAACCACCGCGCACCGGCGTCGCCGCCGAGGGCCGAGACGGTCAGCGACGTGCCGTCCACGGCGATCGATCCCTTTTCGACGACGTAGCGGTCGAGGTCGTCGGGAAGCGAGATGCGAACGACCTCCCAGTGCTCGCCGGGCGTGCGCGACACGATCGCGCCGGTGCCGTCGACGTGGCCCTGGACGATGTGGCCGCCGAGGCGTGCGCCGGCGGCGACGGCGCGTTCGAGGTTGACGGGCGAGCCCACGGCGAGACCGCCCAGGCTGGTGCGGTCCAGGGATTCCTGCATGACGTCGGCGGTGAAGCCGGTCTCGTCGAACTCGGCGACGGTCAAGCACACTCCGTTGACTGCGATGGAGTCGCCGAGCTTGGCGTCGGAGACCGCGGTCGTGCAGCCGATGGTGAGGCGAATGGCGTCGCCCTGGTCCTCGATCGCGGCCACGCGGCCGAGCTCCTCGACGATTCCGGTGAACACGGGTGGTCGTTCCTCTCTGGTGTTCGGTGCCGGCGTCTCCGGCGTGGGTTTCTTCGATTGGTGTGTGTTCGGTTGTGAACGGTATTGATCGGTTCGGCTCGGGCCCGTCCGGCACGCGGGGTCATGCGGCGATCGGCCGAGCCTCGACAATCAATTGCGGCGCACGGACCTGACGAGCACGTCGTCGCCGAGCAGTTCGACGCCGACGGTGCGGAACCGGACGATGTCGTCGACGGTCGTCGCCGCTCCGGTGTCCACCACCGCGGTGCCCGCCCCGAGCAGCCCCGGCGCGATGTAGGACTCGACGGCGTCGACCAGGCCGGCCTCCAGGAACGCGCCGGCCAGTCGGGGGCCGCCCTCGACGAGGACGTCGATCATGCCGAGGTCGGCGAGGACGTCGACGACCTGGGACATGTCGCGGGTTTGGATGTGCCGGAACATGTCGGTCGACGCGATCGCCGGATCGACGCGCTCGCCCGGCAGGAACCCCCCGCGGATGGCGGCGTCCTCCGGGATTTCCTTGCGGCCCACTGCCACGCGCAGCGGCTGGTTGGGGTACGGAACTCCCTGCGGGTCGCGGGCGGTCAGTCGCGGGTCGTCGGCGAGGACGGTGCCGGTGCCGACGATGATGGCGTCGCGGCGCGAACGGTCGACGTGGACTCGCGCCCGGGCCGCTTCACCGGTGATCCACTGCGAGGAGCCGTCCGTGGCGGCGGCGAGTCCGTCGACGGTGCCGGCGGTCTTCAAGGTGATGTGCGGGCGGCGGGTGGCCTGCCAGTGCAGCCACGGGCGCAGGACGCCGTCGGCGATCTCGCCGCGCAGGGTCCCGCCGATGACGGTGACTCCCCTGGCGTCGAGCCAGTCCGCCCCGCCGGCGGCGACGGGGTTGGGATCCGCGACGCCGTAGATGACCTTCGCCACTCCGGCGTCGAGCAGTTCCCCGGTGCACGGGCCGGTGCGCCCGTGGTGGTGGCAGGGCTCGAGCGTGACGACGGCCGTGCCTCCCCGGGCCCGCTCCCCGGCCGCTTCCAGGGCCTGGGCCTCGGCGTGGGGTCCGCCGACCGGATCGGTGCCGGCGACGGCGACCGGAATGCCGGAGGCGTCGAGGATGACGCAACCGACGGGCGGGTTCGGCGACGTGGTGCCGCGCACGCGCTCGGCTGCGGCGATGGCGGTGCGCATCGCCTGGTCCGGCGACAGCGCCGACGCGGCGACGAGGTCGGTGAACAGGGGCATGGCGGCCTCGACTTTCCTGGTTGACGTTTCCGGGCGGCGATCCCGGCTAGTTGTCGCCGTCGCGCTGGCGGCCCTCGACGGCCAGCGCGCGAAGTTCGTTGACGGCGTCGTTGGGCACCTCCGCGCCGTAGACGGCGGAGCCCGCGACGAAGGCGTCGCAACCGGCCTCGGCCGCGTCGGCGATGGTCCCGGCGCCGATGCCGCCGTCGATTTCGATGATGGTGCCCAGCCCGCGAAGGTCGATCTGGTTGCGCAGGATGCGGACCTTCTCGAGCTGCTCCGGCATGAACGATTGCCCGCCGAAGCCGGGCTCGACGCTCATGACCAGCACCAGGTCGAATTCGTTGAGGTGCTCCAGCCACGGCTCGATCGGCGTGCCGGGGCGGACGGAAATGCCCGCGCGGACGCCGGCCTCGCGCAATTTGCGGGCCAGGGCGACGGGGTCGGGCGAGGCTTCGACGTGGAAGGTCACCCCGGCGGCGCCGGCGTCGACGTAGCCGTCGACCCACTTTTCGGGCTCCTCGATCATGAGATGCACGTCGAGGGGCTTGTCGGTCACCTTCGCCACGGCGGCCATGACGGGCACGCCGAAGGAGAGGTTGGGCACGAAGTGGCCGTCCATGACGTCGATGTGGATCCAGTCGGCGTCGGAGACCGCGTCGATTTCCCGGTCGAGTCGGGCGAAGTCGGCGGCGAGGATCGAGGGCGCGATGATCGGGGTGCTCATACCCCCACAGCCTACCGCGCCCCCGAACCGGGCTACGCGGGCTTGCGCAGCACGGCGAAGAACATCGCGTCGGTACCGTGGCGGTGCGGCCACATCTGCACCGACGGGCCGTCGCCGACGTCGCCCATCGGTTCGACGAGCGCGCGGCCGTCGAGTTCCTCCAGTCCCAGTCGGCGGACGGCCCGGTCGATGGCGCCGCGGGTTTCGCGTAGGTGCGGCGAGCACGTCGAGTAGACGATGATGCCGCCCGGGCGGGCGAGTTTCGCCGCCGATTCCAGCAGCTCGCCCTGAAGTTTCGTCAGGGCGGGCAGGTCGTCGGTGGATTTGCGCCAGCGCGCCTCGGGGCGTCGGCGCAGCGATCCGAGGCCGGAGCACGGCGCGTCGACGAGGATGCGGTCGTATCCGGGTTCGAGTCCGGGGTCGCGCCCGTCGGCGACGTGCACGGTGACGGGCAGTCCCCGCACGGAGTTTTCGACGAGGCCGGCGCGCTTCTTCACCGGTTCGACGGCGTCGACGGTCGCGCCTTCGATTGCGGCGATGCCGCCGAGGAAGGCCGCCTTGCCGCCGGGGCCCGCGCACAGGTCGAGCCAGCGGCCGCCGTCGTCGCCGTCCAGGGGGGCCATGGTGACGGCACGGGCGATGAGCTGCGAGCCCTCGTCCTGCACGGCGGCCAGCCGCTCCTTGACGGGCGCCAGGTCGCCGGGGTCGCCGGATTCCAGGCGCACGCAGTACGGGGACCACGGGCCTTCTTCGCCGCCGGTGATGAGGGCCAGCTCTTCCGCGGAGATCTCTCCGGGCTTTGCGACGAGATGGACGATGGGTCGTGCATCATCGGCCGCCAAGGCGTCTGCGAGTTCTCCGGCGCGGGATCCCAGCGCCTGGGCGAAGGCGTCGGCGATCCAGCGGGGATGTCCGTGCTTGAGCGCCAGGTGCCCCACCGGATCGCGGCCGGCGTCGGGGGCGACCTCGGCCGCCCATTCCTCCTCGGTCTTGCGGGAGACCGTGCGCAGGATGGCGTTGACGAAGCCCTTCGCCCCGACCTTGCCCGCGCCGATGACCGCGCGCACCGACGTGTCGACGGCGGCGTGGGCGCCGACGCGGGTGCGTAGCAGCTGGTAAGCGCCGAGGCGCAGCACGTCGAGGACCTCGGGGTCGATCTGGTCGAGCGGACGCGTCGACGCCTCCGCCAGCACGGCGTCGAGCAGGCCCTGCGCGCGCAGGGTGCCGTAGGTCAGTTCCGTGGCGAAGGCCGCGTCCCGGCCGGTGATGTTCCGGGCGCGCAGTTCCTTCGGCAGCGTGAGGTTGGCGTAGGCGCCGTCGGTTCGGACGGCTCCGAGGACGTCGAGCGCGACCTGGCGCGGGGCGTCGATGGCGCTGGCCTTGCGACGCTGGCCGCCCTGATTCCCATGGTTGCTCTGGTTGCCCCGTTGGTCCCGTCCGCGCTGTCCGCGTCGCTGTCCGGCGGCGTTGCGGCGGCGGGTGTTCTTCGAGCGCCGTTCGGGCATTTAGACCATCGTCCCCTCGTCCGGTCGGGCGCCGCGCGCCCAGTCCACCGCGTTCATCATCCGCTTGCCCGGGGGCTGCACCTGGCCCAACGCCACGGCGGTGCCGCCGCCCGCGCCGACGAGGACGCGCTTCTTCTCCACGCGGATGCGGCCCTCGCCGAGTTCCGCGGTGCCGTCACCGCTGACGTCGTCGGCGTCGAGCGGGGTGACCGGCCCGACCTTGATGCGGTCGTCGCCGAGCATCGTCCACGCACCCGGCGCCGGGGTGTGGGCGCGGATGCGGCGATCGATGAGGTGCGCCGGCATCGACCAGTCGATGCGGGCATCGTCCGGCGTGATCTTCGACGCGTGGCTGACCCCGTCGTCGGACTGCGGCTCGGGGCGCAGGCGACCGGCCTCCAGGCCGTCCATCGTGGCCGCCAACAGCGTCGCGCCGGAATCGGCGAGACGGGTGAGCAGATCATCGGCGGTGTCGGTGGGCTTGATCGTCTCCGTGACCGTGCCGAACACCGGCCCGGTGTCCAGGCCCTCCTCGATCAGGAACGTCGAGGCCCCCGTGATCTCGTCGCCGGCGGCGATGGCCGCCTGCACCGGCGCGGCGCCACGCCACGCGGGCAACACCGAGAAGTGCAGGTTCACCCAGCCGTGGCGGGGCAGGTCCAGCAGATCGTTCGGCACGAGGTTTCCGTACGCCACCACGGGAATGCAGTCCGGGGCGAGTTCGGCCAAACGGGCCCGCGCGTCGTCGTCGGCAAGCGACGTCGGCTCGATGACCTCGATGCCGTGCTCCACCGCAACGGCCTTGACCGGCGACGGCTTGAGGGAACGGCCCCGCCCGACGCGGGCGTCGGGACGGGTGAGCACGGCGACGACCTCGTGGCCGGGATGCTCGATGAGCGCACGCAGCGCGGCAACGGCGGGCTCCGGGGTACCGGCGAAAATCAGGCGCATGTCCCCTACTTCCCGGCCAGGAACCAGTCGGTGGAGCGCAGCTCCCGCATCGCCGCCTTGCGTACGTCGGGGGTCAGGCGCTTGAGGAAGAGCACGCCGTCGAGGTGATCGGTCTCGTGCTGGATGCACCGCGCCAGCAGGCCCTCCGCCTCGATGGTCACCGGGGTGCCCGTGCGATCCTGGCCGGTGGCTCGGACGCGCAGGTACCGCTCGGTCGGGGCGTCGATGCCCGGGATGGACAGGCACCCCTCGTCGGAGACCTCGGTCTCCTCTCCGATCGGCTCCCACACCGGGTTGACCAGCTCGCCGCGGCGATCGTCGCAGTCGTAGACGAAAATGCGCTGCAGCACGCCGACCTGATTGGCGGCCAGGCCGACGCCGCCGGCGGAATCCATCGTCTCGAGCATGTCGTCGGCGAGGTGGGCCAGCTTCGCGTCGAAGGCCGTGACCTCGTCGGCGCGGGACACCAGGACGGGGTCCCCGAACAAGCGGATTTCTCGGACGGACATGCTTCGCATCAGCTCCTGCGGATGATCGGTGTGGGCCGGGCGGTCGGCGATTGCGCCCGGAATCGAAGCACGATGCTACCCCACCGGCGGGTTTCGCCCGCTACCCGAAG
>NZ_KV787153.1:0-7500 GCF_001807025.1 Corynebacterium sp. HMSC11E11
CTGCGGCACGGTCGTCGACGGGGCGGCCGGCACGGCGCCCCTCGACACGACGCTCGTCGACACGACGGCCATCGGAACGACGCTCATCGGCGGGGCGGCCTGCACGGCGCTCGTCGCCACGCCACTCATCGGCGCGGCGCGGGGCGGGGCGGCCGGCGGCGGCGCGCTGTTCCATCATCCGCTGTTCCGCGCGGGGATCCCGGCGGCGGACCGGACGTTGCTGCTCCGCCTCCTGCTCGGTCGGACGCGCCGGACCACGGCGCTCCGCGGCAGGAGCGGGGGCCGGTTTTTGCGCACGGCGGGCTTCCTGGGCGGCTCGGGCACGCTCCGCAGCCCGGCGGCGCCTTTCTTCCGCGGCCTGGATGATTTCGGAGGCGGGTCGTCGTGAAGGATCCTTGCCCCGTGCATGCCGCACGCGCGCATCCGATTCGGCGACCCGTTTGCGTGCGCGGGTGGCCGACACGGTGGTGGCCTCCTCGGCCTTGTGCACGCGGGCGTTTTCGCGGCGGGTTTCCTTGTCCGTCTTCGCGTTGACGCGCGTGATGTCCAGGTATCGCCAGATGGCGATCGCCGTGCAGATCAGCGGGATCAGCGCCATCCACGGGAAGTACTGGACGATCGGGTATGCGGCGGTGATCAGCCTGGTTTTCGTCGGCGTCGAGCCAGTGGCACCGCCGACGGAGGGATCCGACCATGAGGCGATCAGCCACGTGACGACCGGTGTGACGATGGTGAACAACAGCGGCTGCTGCGCGACGGTCACGACCAGCCCGCGGGGATCGACCAGCGCCGTGCCGACGATCGCCGCCGCCGCGAAGGCAAGAAGGTACGGCAGGCCGATGTTGCCGGTGGGCAGCCCGCCGAGGATGCCGATGAGCCCCGCCAGCAGGATCAGCAGCGGCGGCGCCCAGATGGGCAGTCGCCACGGTCCCGAACGTCGGGTGGCGTTCGGGTTGGCGCGGGTTGAGGTATCGGACACGGTCCAGACCTTATCGTTTGGCCTCTGCGGTGAGACGGAGGCGCGGTGTGTCGGGCGAGGGGAATCGCGGGCGGGGGGATGTCGGGCGCGGAAATCGGGTCAGCGTTTGCGGAACCGCTCCGTCACCGCGCTGGTGATGCGGTTGAAGGCGCGCGTGGTGGGGCCTTCGTCGCTGCTTGACGACGACGCGTTCGCCCGGGCGGCCGCCGAGGCGGCGGACCCTGCGCCGGTGGCGTCGTTCCCCGCGGGCGCCGCGACCGTGCCATCGGCGGCGCCGGACTCGTCGTCCTTCGAGCCCCCGCCGAGGCGCAGGGCCATGAGATGGTCGCGCATCGCCTTGCCGGCGGCCTCCGTCCGCAGACCGGAAATGGATCCGGCTTCGGTGGCGAACTGGATGTCCGCGGCGGTCTTGTCGCCCGTGCGCAGGTCCGTCAGGTCGCCGAGGTAGCGCAGCCACACGGCGAGCACCGCGGCGACGGGAACCGCCAGGAATGCGCCGGTGATGCCGAACAGCGTGCCTCCGAGCGTCACGGACAGCAGGACGATCGCCGCGTGGAGGTTCATCGCCTTCGACTGCAGCATCGGGGACAGGATGTTGCCCTCCACCTGCTGGACCACGATGATGAGGACCAGCGCCAGGATCGCCGTGGTGAAGCCGTTGGCCACCAGCGCGACGACCACGGCGATGAAGCCCGCGGTGAAGGCACCGACGATGGGGATGAAGCCGGCGAAGAAGGTGATCACGGCGATCACCAACGCCAGCGGGACGTCGAGAAGCCACAGGCCCAAACCGATGAACACCGCATCGATCATGGACACCACGGCCTGCGTGCGGATGAATCCGCCCAGCGTGTTCCAGGACCGGGTGAGCACCTCGGTGAGGTGCCAGCCCAGGCGGCGGCCCGCGATGGAACGCAGCCACGGCAGGAAGTGGCGGCCGTCCTTGATGAAGAAGAACGTCAGCACCAGCATGACCACCAAGGTGATCGTGGCGCTGCCGACGACGCTGATGCCCTGGAAGACCGTGTTGGCGATGTCACCCGAGCGCTCCTGCAGCCACGACGTCGCCTCGTCGAGAAGGTCGAGCAGCTGCTCGTCCTTGACGTTGAACGGCGGGCCCTGGACCAGATTCTGCAGCTCGAGGATGCCCTGCGTGAACTGGTCCTTCAGCGTCGGCAGCTGGGCCCGCACCGTCGGCGCGATGAGCGCGATGACGCCGCTGACGATGCCGATCGCGCCCAGCAGCGAAACGATCGCGGCGAGGGCGTCGGGCCACTTGTGGCGGATCAGGAACGCGGCCGGCGGGCCGAGCACCGTCGCCACGATGAGCGCCAACAGCACCGGCAGCAGTCCGGCCCACACCTTGCCCAGCGCGGTGAAGGCGACGAACAGCGCCGCACAGACGATGAGGAAGCGCAGGCACCAGCCGGCGAACCAGCGGGCGCCTTCGCCGATGACGTCGGCCCGGTCGACGAACTCCTCGTCGGACTCGGACATCAACGCGTCGCGTTCCTCTTCGCGGTCCTTGTTATCGGCGGATCCGGCGGTGGGGCCGAGTTCGTCCTCCGGCACGGACAGCGCTTCGTCCGCGCGCAGGGGTTCGGCGCCGATGAACTCGTCGATCATGTCGCGGTCGTCGCGGGAGAGCGAATCTCCGCGTTTTTCGTCGTTACTCACACCGCCATTATGGGGCAACGGCCCGTTTGGCGCGGCAACCCGGCCGTGTTGTCGTTGGGTTGGGCGGGGAATGTGCGTTGCCGGGAAGGGGGGCATCACATGCTTCGGGCCCCGCACGTCCGTGCCCCGCTTGGCACCTTGCGTCCCGTGCACCCCGGAAACGGCGGCGGGCCGGCGGCACATGCTGATTGGCACGTGCGGCCGACCCGCGTGGCTTGCGGCCACCGAATCCCGGGGAGGAGGTTCGACTCGGTCCGAGCGGACGTTGGGCGAGTCCTGCCTGGTGGGCGAGGGTTACTGCTGCTCGAGGGCGGCGAGATCCTCGTCGGTGGTGTTGGGATGGTTGCCGAGATCGCCGCTGCTGTGGTCGGGGTTGTTGGACAGGCTCACCAACGCGGTGACGAATCCGCCCCAGATGATGACGATGAACAGAACCATCATGATGATTGCGATTCCGGACATGGCGCTACCTCTCTCCGTAACGGTCGTTGGTGGATTCAGTCGACGACGCGGCGGGCAGGTGGCCACCGTTGACCAGCGAGTTGCCCGGGTTGCCGTTCTTGCCGGTGCGGAGCCCGACGGGGACGCCGAAGTCCGAGCCGGGCGGGCCCGACAGGGATTGGGTGCCGCCCCACGGCAGGGCGCTGAGCACGAACGCCATCACGACGATGAAGGCGATGACGCCCCAACCGAACACGTTGATCTGGGCGTTGGAGTAGCCCTCGTAGTTTTCGGCGAACAGGCCGCGCAGCTCGTTGAAGAGGGTGATGGCCAGCACGATCGGGGTGAGGATGAAGGTGCAGACCTTCCACAGGGGGCCGGCGCGGAACGACGACACGGCGTTGATGTGGTTGGCGATTTCGTCGCCGCGGCGCAGGACCCAGCCCAGCGTGATGAGGCTGACGATTGCGACGCCGACGATGCCGACGTTGTTGGTGAACTTGTCCACGATGTCCAGGGTCACCAGGCCCGACGTGGTCGGGAAGAGGAGCATGGAGATCAGCGCCATGACGCCGCCGACGGAGAGCACGGCGGCAACGCGCGGCAGGTTCAGCTTGTCCTGGACGGCGGAGATGACGACCTCGACCAGCGACACCAGGGAGGTCAGGCCGGCGATGGCCAGCGACAGGAAGAACAGGACGCCGAAGATCGGGCCGATGACGGGGCTCATCTCGGAGATGACGGCGGGGAACGCGACGAACGCCAGGCCGATGCCGCCGGTGACGACTTCCTCGACGCCGACGCCGGTCTGCGCGGCCATGAAGCCGAGGGCGGCGAAGACGCCGACGCCGGCGAGGACCTCGAAGGAGGAGTTGGCGAAGCCGGCGACCAGCGCCGAACCGGAGAGGTTCGAGCGGGGCTTGAGGTAGGACGCGTAGGTCAGCATGATGCCGAAGGCGATGGACAGGGAGAAGAAGATCTGGCCGTAGGCGGCGATCCACACCGACGTGTCGGCCAGCGCGCCCCAGTTCGGGGTGAAGAAGGCGTTGAGGCCGTCGGTCGCGCCGTCGAGGGTGAGGGCGTAGACGACCACGCCGACGAAGAGCACGGCGAGCAGGGGGATGAAGAACGTTGCGGTGCGGCCGATGCCCTTGTCCACGCCGAGGGCGAGGATGCCGATGACCACGAGCCACACGAGCAGCAGGGTGGCGGTGATGGGCAGCACGAAGTCGAAGGAAGACAGGGGCTCGGCGTCGAGCTGCAGGAAGTCCCCGAAGAAGTAGCCTTCGGGGTCTTCGCCCCAGGACTTGCCGACGGACTTCAGGGCGTAGAGGGCCGCGTAGGCAATGATCACCGCGTAGTAGATGGTGATGAAGAACGCGACGCCGACCTGGATCCAGCCGATCGGTTCGGCCCAGGACTTGATGCGGCGGAAGACCTTGGGGGCGGAGCCGCGGTAGCGGTGGCCCAGCGCGTAGTCGAGGAACAGCAGGGGGATGCCCGCGGACAGCAGTGCGACGAGGTAGGGGATCAGGAACGCGCCGCCGCCCGATTCGTAGGCGACGTACGGGAAGCGCCAGATGTTGCCCAGACCCACGGCGGAGCCGATGGCCGCGAAGATGAACGCCGCCCGGGTCGAGAACACCTCCCGGCCCTGTTTCGTGCCGGCTGCGCCGGTCTTCTGGTTGCTCATGGTGTCTCCAGTGACAGGTGGACAATTGGCTGGATTTTATCAGCCGATCTTAAGGTTCGTGACACATGTTCGGTGGAATGCGCCCCGAATGGTCACAGCATATGGTTTCTATCAGGAGAATGTAACCCCCGTCACATTAGGGTGGTCGCGTCGTGGGTGGTTTCCCCCTCTTCCGGGCGTCGCCGACATCCCGGTTGCAGTGCTTGACGACGGGCCGCCCACCCGATGCCGGGTCCCTCGACGGGAGCAGGGGAGACCGCATCGTCGTAAAGCCAAGCCGGGCCCGTAGGATGGGGCGCGTGAGCCTTACTCTTGGAATCGTCGGTCTGCCCAACGTCGGCAAGTCAACCCTGTTCAATGCGCTGACCCGCAATGACGTGCTCGCCGCGAACTACCCGTTCGCCACCATCGAGCCCAACGTCGGCGTGGTCGAGCTGCCGGACCCGCGGCTGGAGAAGCTCGCCGAGATCTTCGGCTCCGAGCGGATCCTGCCCGCGACGGTGTCCTTCGTGGACATCGCCGGCATCGTCAAGGGCGCGTCGGAAGGCGAGGGCCTGGGCAACAAGTTCCTGGCCAACATCCGCGAAGCCGACGCGATCTGCCAGGTCGTCCGCGTCTTCGCCGACGATGATGTCGTGCACGTCGACGGCAAGGTCGACCCCGCCAGCGACATCGGCGTCATCGAAACCGAGCTGATCCTCGCCGACATCCAGACCATCGAGAAGGCCATCCCGCGCCTGGATAAGGAAGCGAAGAAGGACAAGGAGAAGGCCGGCGAGGTCGAGGCCGTCAAGAACGCGCTCGCCGTGCTCGAGGAGGGCCGCACCCTCTTCGCCGCGCAGGGCGACGTCAACATGGCGGCGCTGCGCGAGCTGCACCTGCTCACCGCCAAACCGTTCCTCTACGTCTTCAACGCCGACGAGGAGGTGCTGGCCGACGAGGACAAGCGCGCCGAGCTGGCGTCGGCCGTCGAGCCCGCCGACTGCGTCTTCCTCGACGCCAAGGCCGAGTCCGACCTGCTGGAACTGGACGAGGAGTCCCGCAACGAGCTGCTCGCCGAAATCGGCCAGACCGAACCGGGCCTGAACTCCCTGGCCCGCGCCGGCTTCCGCACCCTCGGCCTGCAGACCTACCTGACCGCCGGCCCGAAGGAGTCCCGCGCCTGGACCATCCCGAAGGGCGCCACCGCCCCGCAGGCCGCCGGCGTGATCCACACCGACTTCGAACGCGGCTTCATCAAGGCCGAAATCGTCTCCTTCGACGACCTCGTCGAGGCCGGATCCATGGCCGAAGCGAAGGCCAAGGGCAAGGTCCGCCAGGAAGGCAAGGACTACATCATGCACGACGGCGACGTGGTGGAGTTCCGGTTTAACGTATAGCGTTAATGACGGTGTCCGTTATACACTGGTGACGTGATCAGATCGTTCGGCAGCAAGGACACCGAGCGCATCTGGCATGAGCAGTATGTCAAGCGAGTCGACCGGATGGTGCAGCGGGCGGCCTTGCGGAAGCTCGAACTGATCCATGCGGCGAAGGATCTCGAGGACCTCCGGGTTCCGCCTGGCAATCGCCTAGAGCGTCTGGTCGGCGACCGACGTGGGCAGCACAGCATCCGCGTCAACGCGCAATGGCGTCTCTGCTTCGTCTGGAGAGAGGGAGGTGCGGACAATGTCGAACTCGTCGACTACCACTGAGAGCGACCTGATCGAGCCGATTCACCCGGGAGAGATCCTGATGGAGGATTTCATCGAGGGCTTCGGGATCACGCAGAACAGGCTCGCCGTGTCCATCGGTGTGCCGCCGCGCCGGATCAATGAGATCGTGCACGGCAAGCGGGGGATCACCGCTGATACGGCGATCCGTCTGGCGCGATACTTCGGGACGTCCGAGGAGTTCTGGATGAACTTGCAGTCGAACTACGAGCTGCGCTTGGAGCGCCGAGTGCTGCGCGACAAGGTCGCTGCTATCACGCCTCTCGCGGTCGCGTGAGCAGCACTGCATGGGTTGCCGGGCTCGACCGGCAGGTGCCTGGGGATGTCGCGAGGTTGCTCGCCACGGTCCCCGAATGGTTCGCGCAGCCGCAATCCAATGAGGAGTACTTCGAAGCAGCTCGCTCCAAGGAGACATGGACGGTCCGTAACAGCGAGGGAGCGGTCGTCGGTGTCACGCTGATCGATCGCCACTTTCCGCATGTCGCTGAAGTGCACCTCACCGTCGTCGACCGGTCAGTGCACGGGACCGGCGTCGGCACGGCAATGCTCAGGGCCGTCGAAGACGAAGCGGTTCGCCGTGAGGTGCGGCTGTTGCAGGTGAAGACTCTCGGAGCCTCGCACCCAGATCCCGGATATGCGCGCACTCGTCGCTTCTATGAGCGATGGGGTTTTCTGTCGCTGGAGGAGACCGCGCTCTGGGGTGAACGCACCCCCTGTTTAATCATGGGGAAGTCGTTGCCTGCCTCGCGAGCAGCAGGCACGCCCTGACGATCTCTGCATCATCTAGGTTTTGAGGGGCTTTCGGGCACGAATGTTGCGCACGTTCCACCCCGAGGTTGGTATCTGCCGGAATTCGGTGGAGTTCAAGTTCAACGTGTAGCCGAGTGCGTCGTTCAGCCTCTGGCTGATCGGCTGAACGGCCGCTTGAGGGCGGCCCCGGAGTTCGCCGGGGCCGCCCTTGTTATGCGGCTCTTCAGGATTTAGAGTGCGTTGATCTT
>NZ_KV787154.1:0-11811 GCF_001807025.1 Corynebacterium sp. HMSC11E11
CCGCGGCCGCCGCCCGCGTGGCCCGGTCCTCCGGCGCCGCCGCCGACGCGGCCGCGGACCTGTCCGACACGTCCGCCGCCGACGACAACACCGACACCGACCGCGAAGGAGACGTGTGATGACCGCCTTCACCGACGCCTGGACCGCCAGGATGATGGACAACTACGGCACGCCGCGCATCGAGCTGGTCAAGGGCGAGGGGCCGTGGCTGACGGACTCCGAGGGCAAGAAGTACCTCGACCTGCTCTCCGGCATCGCCGTCAACGCATTGGGCCACGGCCACCCGGCGATCGTCGACGCCGTGTCGAAGCAGATCGCCGAGCTCGGCCACGTGTCCAACATCTTCGGCTCCGAGCCGCCGCTGGAACTGGCCGAGAAGCTCATCGAGCTGACCGGTTGGGGCGCGGAGGACACCCGCGTGATGTTCTGCAACTCCGGCACGGAGGCCAACGAGGCCGCGTTCAAGTTGGCGCGGCTGACCGGTCGCCGCCGCATCATCGCCACCAACCACGGGTTCCACGGCCGCACGATGGGCGCCCTGGCCATGACCGGCCAGCCCGACAAGCGCGCGCCGTTCGAGCCGATGCCCGCCGGCGTCGAGTTCGTGCCCTACGGCGACATCGAGTTTTTGACCAAGACCATCGAGTCCGACCCGCTCAGCGTCGCGGCCGTCATCATGGAGCCCATCCAGGGCGAGACGGGCGTCGTCGCGCCGCCGGAGGGCTATCTGGAGCAGGTCCGGGCGCTGACCGAGCGCTACGGCGTCATGATGATCATGGACGAGGTGCAGACCGGCATCGGCCGCACCGGCGCCTGGTTCGCCCACCAGCACTCCGGCATCGTGCCCGACGTCATGACCCTGGCCAAGGGCCTCGGCGGCGGACTGCCGCTCGGCGCGGTCATCGCCCACGGCGAAGCCGCGAAGCTGTTCACCCCGGGCACCCACGGCACCACGTTCGGCGGCAACCCGGTGTGCGCGGCGGCGGCGCTGGCCGTCATCGACGCCCTGGAGTCGGAGGGCCTCATCGACCGCGTGGCGGAGAAGGGCCGGATCATGGCCCGGAAACTGGCCTCGCTCGACGGCGTCGACCACGTCCGCGGCCGCGGCTACATGCTCGGCCTGGTCCTCGACGGCCCGCTGGCCAAGGGCGCCGTCGACGCGGGCTACCGCAACGGCGTCATCCTCAACGCCCCGCAGCCCAACGTCATCCGCGTCGTGCCCCCGCTGAACCTGACGGACGGGGAAATCGACCGGGCCGTCGAGCTCGTCGGCCAGTGCCTGGCCGAGGCGCGGGCGGCCCTCGACGAAAAGCATGCCGAAGGCGACGACGCCTGACCACCGCCGAATCGGCGGCGGACCCCACCCGGGGAAGACGACGGCTGGCCCGACGGCCGACCGTCGTAAAGCACGAAACAAAGGCACGAACAACGCAGAAAGGAGCCGTGGGACGGTGACCATCCGACACTTCCTCGCGGACGACGACCTGACCCCCGCCGAGCAGGCGGAGGTCCTCGCGCTGGCCGCGAAACTCAAGGCGGACCCGTACGGGACCCGCCCGCTGGAGGGGCCGCAGTCCGTGGCCGTGCTGTTCGACAAGACGTCGACCCGCACCCGCTTCTCGTTCGACGCGGGCATCGCGGCGCTCGGCGGCAACGCCATCGTCGTCGACTCCGGCGCCTCCCAGATGGGCAAGGGCGAGACCTACCAGGACACCGCGGCGGTGCTGTCGCGCTTCAACTCGGCCATCGTCTGGCGCACCTACGCCCAGGTCGGCCTCGAAGCCATGGCCGACACCGCCACCGTCCCGGTGATCAACGCGCTGTCCGACGAGTTCCACCCCTGCCAGATCCTCGCCGACCTGCAGACCATCATCGAAAACGTCTGCCCCGACGAAGGCCAGGCCGGACTGTCCGGCCGCAAGGCGGTCTACTTCGGCGACGGCGCCAACAACATGGCCAACTCGTACCTCGTCGGCTTTGCGACGGCCGGACTCGACGTGACGATCTGCGCGCCCGAGGGATTCCAGCCGGAGGCCCGTTTCGTCGAACGCGCCGAAAAGATCGCCGCCGACACCGGCGCGACCGTCACCGTGACCGCCGACGTCGACGAAGCCATCGTCGGCGCCGAGATCGTGCTCACCGACACCTGGGTGTCGATGGGCCAGGAAGACGACGGCCTCGACCGCCGCACCCCCTTCCTGCCGTACCAGGTCAACGCCGAACTCATGGCCAAGGCAGCCGACGGGGCGATCTTCCTGCACTGCCTGCCCGCCTACCGCGGCAACGAGGTCACCGCCGACGTCATCGACGGCCCGGCCTCCGTCGTCTTCGACGAAGCGGAAAACCGCATGCACGCCCAGAAGGCGCTGCTGACCTGGCTGCTGGAGCACAGCCGCGCCGCCGGCGGGGAAGCGTAGGCGACCATGACCATCCCCGGTTCCCGCACCGCACGGCAGGCCCGCATCGCGGATCTGCTGCGCCGGCGGCGAATCTCCAGCCAGATGGAGCTCGCCACCCTGCTGGCCGCGGAGGGCATCGACATCGCCCAGGCGACGCTGTCCCGGGACCTCGACGAACTCGGGGCGCGCAAGATCCGCGAGGACGACGGGGCCGCCCGCTACGTCCTCGAAGGCGACTCCGACGGCATCCACGCCGGCAGGGGAGCGGTCGCCCGCATGCGGCGAGTCCTCGACGAACTGCTCGTGGCCGCCGACCACTCCGGAACCATCGCGGTGCTGCGCACCCCGCCCGGGGCGGCGCAGTACCTGGCCAGCGTCATCGACCGCGCCGGCCTGCCCGACATCGCCGGCACGATCGCCGGCGACGACACCATTTTCTGCCTGGCGCGGGAGCCCCTCACCGGGGCGGACCTGGCCCGGCGTTTGTCCGGCGACGCCGGGCAGTAGAATCGACAAGAATCAACACCCCCAAGAAGGAGCGAACCCACATGACTGATCGGGTCATTCTCGCCTACTCCGGCGGCCTGGACACCACCGTCGCCATCGAGTGGATGAAGCAGGAGACCGGCGCCGAGGTCGTCGCCGTGTCCATCGACGTGGGCCAGGGCGGCGAGGACATGGAGTCCATCCGCCAGCGTGCGCTGGACGCCGGCGCCGTCGAGTCCGTCATCGTCGACGCCCGTGACGAGTTCGCCGAAGAGTACTGCCTGCCGGCCATCAAGGCCAACGCCCTGTACATGAAGCAGTACCCGCTGGTTTCGGCTCTGTCGCGTCCGCTGATCGTCAAGCACATGGCGCAGGCCGCCAAGGATCACGGCGGCACCCACGTCGCCCACGGCTGCACCGGCAAGGGCAACGACCAGGTGCGTTTCGAGGTCGGTTTCTCCAACACCGCCCCGGACCTGAAGATCATCGCCCCGGCCCGCGACTACGCCTGGACCCGCGACAAGGCCATCGCCTTCGCCGAGAAGAACGACATCCCGATCGAGCAGTCGAAGTCGTCGCCGTTCTCCATCGACCAGAACCTGTGGGGCCGCGCCATCGAGACCGGCTACCTCGAGGACCTGTGGAACGCCCCGACGAAGGACGTCTACGCCTACACCGAGGACCCGACCCTCAACTTCAACTCCCCGGACGAGGTCATCATCTCCTTCGAGGACGGCAAGCCGGTCGCCATCGACGGCAAGCCGGTCACCATGCTGGAGGCCGTCGAGGAGATGAACCGCCGCGCCGGCGCCCAGGGCGTCGGTCGCCTGGACATGGTCGAGGACCGTCTGGTGGGCATCAAGTCCCGCGAGATCTACGAGGCCCCGGGCGCCATCGCCCTGATGACCGCCCACGCGGCCATGGAGGACGTCACCGTCGAGCGCGAGCTGGCCCGCTACAAGCGCGGCGTCGAGGCCAAGTGGTCCGAGCTGGTGTACGACGGCCTGTGGTTCTCGCCGCTCAAGCGCGCGCTGGACACCTTCATCGAGGAGTCCCAGAAGGGCGTGTCCGGCGACATCCGCATGACCATGCACGCCGGCAACTGCAACGTCAACGGCCGTCGTTCGAACTCGTCGCTGTACGACTTCAACCTGGCCACCTACGACGAGGGCGACACGTTCGACCAGACCCTGGCCCGCGGCTTCGTCGAGCTGCACGGCCTGTCGTCGAAGATGGCCGCCAAGCGCGACTTCAACCTGTAAGACCGCGCGTCGCACGACCAGAACCGCGCAGCTGCCCGGCCCCGGTTTCGGGTGCCGGGCGGCAGCATTCCATCACCGATGAGGAGCACCACCGACATGTCCGAGCAGTCCGCCGTCGAGCAGCACGGCACCAACGAGGGTTCGCTGTGGGGAGGCCGTTTTTCCGGCGGGCCCGCCGACGCCATGGCGGCGTTGAGCAAGTCGACGCACTTCGACTGGGTGCTCGCCCCGTATGACGTGCTGGCGTCGAAGGCCCACGCGAAGGTTCTCAATGCGCGGGGCCTGCTCACCGACGACGACCTGGCCACCATGCTGAAGGGCCTGGACGAGTTGGGCGCCGACGTAGCGTCCGGCGCGTTCGGCCCGGAGGAGTCCGACGAGGACGTCCACGGTGCGATGGAACGCGGGCTCATCGACCGCGTCGGCCCCGAGGTCGGCGGCCGTCTGCGGGCGGGGCGTTCCCGCAACGACCAGGTGGCCACGTTGTTCCGCATGTGGGTCCGCGATGCGGTGCGCGACATCGCGGCCTGCGTGCTGGACCTGGTCGACGCCCTGGCGGACCAGTCGGCGGCCCATCCGGATGCGATCATGCCGGGCAAGACGCACTTCCAGGCGGCCCAGCCGGTGCTGTTGGGTCATCAGCTGCTGGCCCACGCGCAGCCGTTGCTGAGGGACGTCGAGCGCATCCGGGATCTGGATCGTCGTCTGGCGGTGAGCCCCTACGGCTCGGGTGCGTTGGCGGGTTCGTCGCTGCACCTCGACCCGGAGGCCATCGCCGCGGAGCTCGGCTTCGATTCGGCGGCGGACAACTCCATCGACGCGACCAGCTCCCGCGACTTCGCGTCGGAGACGGCGTTCGTGCTGGCCCAGATCGCGGTGGACATGTCCCGTCTGGCGGAGGAGATCATCGCCTGGTGCACCCCGGAGTTCGGCTACGTGACGCTTGCCGACGAGTGGTCGACGGGGTCGTCGATCATGCCGCAGAAGAAGAACCCGGACGTCGCGGAGCTCACGCGCGGCAAGACCGGTCGTCTGATCGGCAACCTGTCGGGTCTGATGGCGACGCTGAAGGCGCAGCCGTTGGCGTACAACCGTGACCTGCAGGAGGACAAGGAGCCGATCGTCGATTCCGTCGCGCAGCTGAATCTGCTGCTGCCGGCCATGACGGGCCTGGTGGCCACGCTGACGTTCCACGAGGATCGGATGCGCGAGCTCGCCCCGGCCGGTTTCACGCTGGCCACCGATCTCGCGGAGTGGATGGTGCGCCAGGGCGTTCCGTTCCGCGTCGCGCACGAGGCGTCGGGGCAGTGCGTGCGGATCGCGGAGTCCCGCGGCGTGGGGCTGCACGAGCTTTCCGACGACGAGCTCGCCGGCGTGCACGAGTCGCTGACCCCGCAGGTGCGCGAGGTGCTCACCATCGATGGTGCGGTGGCGTCGCGCGATACCCGCGGCGGCACCGCCGGGGTGCGCGTGGCCGAGCAGCTCGGTCGGGTGCGTTCGACGTCGGCCGACGGTCGCGCGTGGGCGGAGGCGCCGGTGCGCTCGTCCTAGGTGACGAGTGCTCGAGCGCCGGTCAACGGCGCTCACCCTGCGGGGGTCGTTTTGATCCCTTAGTCTCTTTTCATGTCCTCTGCTTCTGCTCCGCGCGCGCGGAAAACGGGCGCCCGGGTCGTGGCGCTGATCCTCGTCGTCGTGGGCGTGCTCGCGGTCGCAGTGGGCCGCGGGTGGGTGTCCGTTCCCGGCCTGTCGGAGGATTCTCCGGGCGGGGGCCCGGGATCGGGCGGCCTCGGGGGCGGGGGAGACCTCCGCCTGGTCGCCGGCGTCGTGGGCTCGGAGAAGCTGGAGTATTTCCGCGATCCCGCCGTCCGCGAGGTGTTCGCCGACCACGGCCTGGAGGTGACGGTCGAGGCGGCCGGTTCGCGCACGATCGCCACCGGCGTCGATCTCGACGAATTCGACTTCGCGTTCCCCTCGTCGGCACCCGCGGCGAAGCGCATCGCGGAGGAGAATCCGCATGAGGCGGAGACCACCCCGTTCCACTCGCCGATGGCCGTGGCCACGTTCCGGCCGATCGTCGACGTCCTCGCCGCCGAGGGCGTCGCTCGCGAAGAAGACGGTCACTGGTACATCGACATGACGGAGTACCTGCGCCTGGCGGAGGAGGGGACCCGGTGGCGTGACGTGGGCGACGGCGCCTACCCCTCGCCGCGGACGGTGCAGATGTCGACGACCGACGCCCGCACGTCGAATTCGGCGGCGATGTACGCGTCCATCCTGTCGTGGGCGGGCAACGACGGCGCCGTGGTCGCGGACCGCGGCCAGGTCGACGCCGCCGTCGAGCGCATCGCACCGCTGCTGGCGGGCCAGGGATTCACCGAATCGTCCTCCGCCGGGCCCTTCGCCGATTACCTGTCGCAGGGCATGGGGGCGAAGCCGATGGTGATGATCTACGAGTCGCAGTTCCTCGAGCGGCAGATGAACGCCGAAGAGTCGATCCGCGACGACATGGTGCTGGCCTACCCGGATCCGACGATCCAGTCGAAGCACACGGTCATCGGCCTGAATTCCGACGGCGCGGAGGTGGCTCGGTTGCTCGCCGAGGATCCCGACCTGCAGCGGTTGGCGGCGGAGCACGGTTTCCGTCCGCAGTCCAGGAGCGTTTTCGACGAGGTGCTCGCGGACAAGGGAGCGCCTGCGCCGCCGGAGTTGGTCTCCGTCATCGATCCGCCGAGTTTCGATCTGCTCGAGGCGCTGTTGACGGGCCTCGGCGAGGAGTTGGGCGGGCGCGGCGAACCGAGCGCCGCCGAAGAGGATGCCGGTGCCGCCGCCGATGCGCCGGTGGGCGAATGAACCGGACACACGGGAAGGAATCGATCATGGATGTTTCGCGTTGGAGGTCCTCGTTCGCGGTGGTCGTGGCGGCCTTGACGGCGTTGTTCCTCGTCGCCTGCTCCGGCGGCGACGGGGGAGGGGCGGGTTCCGGTGGGGCCGGCGCCGACTTCGAGCCGGATTCCTCGCTGGCCGGGGGCACGATCCACATCGCCGCGGCCACGGAGCTGGCGGACCTCGAACCCGTCATGGAGCGGGCGTCGGAGGATCTCGGTTTCGACGTCGTGATGGACTTCCCCGGCGGCACGTTGGACAACTCCGAGCGACTGGGCGCCGGCGAGTTCGATGGCCGCTATGACGCCACGTGGTTCGCCACCAACCGGTACGCCGAGCTCATCGGCGCGGACGACAAGCTCGTGGGCGCGGAGAAGATCGCCACGTCTCCGGTGGCCTTCGGCGTACGGTCGGCGAAGGCCCGCGAGCTGGGCTGGGATTCGACGGCCCCGACGTGGGCGGAGATCGCGGAGGCGACGTCGAAGGGCGATTTGACCATCGCCATGACCGACCCGGGCACGTCGAATTCGGGTTTTTCGGCGCTGGTGTCGGTCGCGACCGCCGTGGCCGACACGGGCAACGCCCTGACCGCCGAGGACGTCGATCGCGTCGCCCCGCAGCTGCGCGACCTGTTCGAGGGCCAGACCCTCACCTCGGGCTCGTCGGGGTGGCTGGCGGAGACGTTCCGGGATGACCCGACCCGCGCCGACGCGATGATCAATTACGAGTCGGTCCTCCACGACCTGAAGTCCGACGGGCTCGACGTCGAGATCATCGTGCCTGCCGACGGCGTGGTCAGCGCAGACTATCCGCTGTCGGCGCTGGCGGAGCCGGCGGATGCGAAGGCCCGCGAGCGGGTGGAGTCGATCGTCGAGTGGCTGCGGGCCAACCCGGACGTCGTGCGGGATTCCTTCCGACGACCCGCCGACCGGTCCGATCCCGCCCCGGAGCTGACGGACGATCTTCTCATCGAACTTCCCTTCCCGGGATCGAAGGAGGTGACGGACCGTCTGGTCCGGGCGTACCACAACGAGCTGCGCAGGCCGGGTGACACGGCGTTTGTGCTCGACACCTCCGGTTCGATGGAGGGTGAGCGCATGCGCTCCCTGCAGGCGACGCTCACGTCGCTGGTCGACGGCAGCGCCCGCACGTCGACGTCGGAGGTCGGTTTCCGCGACCGCGAGCGGATCAGCCTGCTGCCCTTTGCCTCGCAGCCCGGGCAATCGACGACGGTGCGGTTTTCCGCGGCCGACCCCGGCCCGCGCACCGAGTTGCTCGATGCGATCGGTCGGCTGGAACCGTTCGGCAGCACGGCCATCTACGGTGCGCTCATCGACGCCTACGACACCATCGACGTCGGTGACGCCGGAATCCCGTCGATCGTGCTCATGACCGACGGCGAAGTCACCGATGGCCCGGGGTTGGGCGAGTTCCTCGCCCACTACCGTTCGCTGCCGAAGGAGCGCCAGGCGATCCCGGTCTTCGTGATCCTCTACGGCGAGGCCAACGTCGGTGAAATGGAGGAGCTGGCCAAGGCCACCGGCGGTGAGGTCTTCGACGCCCTCAACGGTGATCTGGATGCCGCGTTCAAGGAAATTCGTGGCTACCAGTAGTTCGGGCGGCGCCGGGGGCTTCTTCGCCTCCCGCCGCAACATCGTCGGCATGGTGTTGGCGGTGCTCGTCATCGTCGGCCATCTCGCCGTCGGTTTCGGCGCCTTCTGGCCGGTGGCTGCCGCCGCCGCATGGGGTGTCGGCGTGCTGCTGACCCCGGCGGAACGGACCCCCGACGGCACCGGGGCCCTGGAGTCGTCGGATGCCCGGCCGGCCGTCGTCAAGCGAAAGAGCCCGGAGGAGCTGGGCCGCGACCTGCGCCGCCGCATCGAGGGCTGGTCGACGTCGCCGTTGCCGCGGGAGGTGCGGGACGAAATCGTCGTCGTCCACGCGGGGCTGGTCGAGGCGCTGGGCAACTGGCCGCGGCTGGAATCGATGCCGCACCACAGGTCCGTCGTGGCGCAGATCATCAACTCCGACCTGCCCGAAGTCGTCGACGGCTACCTCGCCATCGCCCCCGACCGCAGGTTCGCCGCCACCGAGGACATCGTGGACCTGCTCGACCTGCTGGCCCACCAGGTCGACCGGATCAACTCCGACGCCGACACCGTCGCCGACGCCGAACAACGTGAACTCGAGCGCAAACGGCTGGAGATGGAGCTGCGCTTCGGTCCCCGCCCCGACGTGCCGGACGACGACGATGGCGTCCCGTCGTCGTGGACGTCGTAGAATCGATCGTCATGAGCCTCGATCCGAAGTTGCTGGACATCCTCGCCTGCCCCCGCGACAAGGGGCCGCTGACGTATCTCGAGGACGAGTCCGTCCTGGTCAACGAGCGCCTGGGCATCGCGTACCCGATCGAGGACGGCATCCCCGTGATGCTTTCCGACGAGGCCGTCGACTGGCCCCGGTGACGGGCGGGTCCCTGAACCGGGAGATCCTGTCCGGGCACCCGGCCGACGCCGCGAAAGCGCTGCTCGGCCGGGTTCTCGTCGTTCCCGGCGACGGTCTGCGGGCGCGGATCACGGAGGTGGAGGCCTACGGCGGGCCGGCTGATTCGCCGTGGCCCGACCCGGGGGCGCACACGTGGCCCGGCGTGACCCCGCGCAACCGCGTCATGTTCGGGCCCGCAGGGCACCTGTACGTGTACCGGTCGTACGGCATTCATTTCTGCGCGAACGTGACGGCCGGCCCCGATGGAGTCGGTGGCGGAGTTCTGCTGCGAGGTGCGGAGATCCTGGAGGGGGAGGACGTCGCGAGGCGGAGGCGGAGCGCGGCGCGCGGGAATCTGGCACGGAAGAGCCCGGTGCTGCGGGACCTGGCGCGGGGGCCGGGAAACCTGGGGCAAGCCCTCGGCATTGACTTGGGCGACTATGGGCTGGACCTCTTCGATCCTTCCTCGCGCGTGCAGCTCGGTGCGGGGGAGCGGGCGCCGGTGGCCGATGCTGAGATGCGAGATGCCGAGCTGCGAAATGTCGAGCTGCGCTCCGGTCCGCGCGTGGGATTGAGGGCGGCGTCGCAACGCCCGTGGCGATTCTGGCTGCCCGGCGAGCCCGGGGTGTCGGCGTATCGTCGTCATGCCAAAGCCGACGGACTGGCCTGAGCAACGGGACGGACCTGGTGCGGCGGCGCCCACGTGGGGACGCGCCCGTGCGGGTCGACCCCGCCACGCCCGCCGCGTTCCGGCACGTTAGGATGTTCCGCGTGACCGACATGAACATCATCGAAGACCTGGAATGGCGCGGCCTCATCGCGCAGTCGACGGACCTGGACGCCCTGCGCGCCCTGGTCGAGGAGGGGCCCATCACCGCGTATGTGGGCTTCGATCCGACGGGTTCGTCGCTGCACGCCGGCCACCTCGTTCCGCTGGTGATGCTCAAGCGTTTCCAGGACGCCGGGCATCGCCCGATCGCCCTGGCCGGTGGCGCCACCGGCATGATCGGCGACCCGCGCGACGTCGGCGAGCGTTCCATGCTCACCGAAGAGGAGATCGCCGGCAACGTCGCGAAGATCGAGGAGCAGCTGCGCCGATTCGTCGACATCATCGAGGAGGATCAGCCGGGCCGTGGCCTGCTGGTCAACAACTACGACTGGGTGTCGAAGATCTCGGTGATCGAGTTCCTTCGTGACTTGGGCAAGAACTTTTCGCTCAACACGATGCTCGACCGCGACACCGTCAAGCGTCGCCTGGAAAACGACGGCATGTCCTACACCGAGTTTTCCTACATGCTGCTGCAGGCCAACGACTACGTGCACCTGCGCCGCACCCACGACTGCCGCCTGCAGATCGGCGGTTCGGATCAGTGGGGCAACATCGTTTCCGGCGTCGACCTGAACCGTCGCCTCGACGGCGAGAAGGTCCACGGGCTGACCGTGCCGCTGGTGACCGACGCGGAGGGCAAGAAGTTCGGCAAGTCCACCGGCGGCGGCAAGCTGTGGCTCGACGCCGAGCTGACCAGCCCGTACGCGTGGTACCAGTACTTCATCAACGCCGGCGACTCCGTCGTCATCGATTACCTGAAGTGGTTCACGTTCCTGACCCGCGAGGAGATCGCCGAGTACGAGGTCGCGGTCGCCGAGCGTCCGTTCAAGCGCGAGGCTCAGCGTCGCCTGGCGCAGGAGATGACGGACCTGGTGCACGGCGAGGATGCCCGCAAGGCCGTGGAGCTGGCGGCGCAGGCGTTGTTCGGCCGGGCCGAGTTGTCCGACTTGGATGAGGCGACGCTGGCCGCGGCGGTGTCGGAGACCGAGGTTGCCGACGTCAACGCCGGTGAGCCGGATACCGCGGTGGATCTGCTGGTCGCATCGGGCCTGGCGAAGTCGAAGGGCGAGGCGCGACGCACCATCAAGGAGGGCGGCGCCTACGTCAACAACGAGCGCATCACCGACGAGGAGTGGGTGCCCGCCGATTCCGATTTGCTGCACGGCACGTGGCTGGTGCTGCGCCGAGGCAAGAAGAACTTCGCCGGCGTGCGCATCCACCGCTGACCAACGCATCGATGGCGCGTGGTGAAGAAGCGCGCGTCGAGGTGCATGCATCGTGTCCGTCATCCCGGAGCCGAATCCGGGGTGGCGGGCTTTTTTCGTGCGGGAGCGTGGCGTGCGAAGTGCGCCCTTGAGCGGTTTGCGTGATGCTTTGGGGCTTTACGACGGCCATGTGGGAGGCAAGATGGCCGAGAAGCAGGCAGTGACCAGGACTTTTGGTGTCCGTGGTGGTCGTGTGTAGTGTT
>NZ_KV787155.1:0-3356 GCF_001807025.1 Corynebacterium sp. HMSC11E11
CGCCGGAAAGGTACACGTTGAAGCTCATGGCCTGCTTTCTCCTTGGGTCGATGGGCCGGTGAAGGGCACCCGCAGCCTACCGGGACGCCAATGGCTAGGGTGGAATGACGACGGTTGATGTAACACCGAAATCAACTCCCACTTGAAGTCCACGCAGGAGGGTTTCACCCATGAACCAGCGACGGCGCGAAGTTTTCGACCTCCCCGACTGGTGGCGCCAAGCCGTCGTCTACCAGATCTATCCCCGCAGTTTCGCCGACGCCAACGCCGACGGGATCGGAGATCTGGCCGGCATCACGTCGCGGGTGGAATATCTGCGGGACCTGGGCATCGACGCCGTGTGGTTGAGCCCGTTCTACCCCTCCGCGCTGGCCGACGGCGGCTACGACGTCGACGACTACCGGGACGTCGACCCGAAGATCGGCACCCTCGACGAGTTCGACGAGATGGTGGCCGCGCTGCATGCGGCGCACATCAAGGTGGTGGTCGACATCGTCCCCAACCATTCGTCGAACCGCCATGAGTGGTTCCGCGCCGCCCTGAACTCGCCGAGGGGTTCGAATGAGCGGTCTCGCTACATTTTCCGCGACGGCAAGGGGGAAAACGGCGAGTTGCCGCCCAACGAATGGCAGTCGATTTTCGGTGGCCGCGCGTGGGAGCGGATCACCGAGCCCGACGGCAGCCCCGGCCAGTGGTACCTCCATCTGTTCGCCAAGGAGCAGCCGGACTTCAACTGGGACCACCCGGACGTGCACGAAGATTTCCTCGAGACCCTGCGGTTCTGGAGCGACCGGGGTGTCGACGGTTTCCGCGTCGACGTGGCGCATGGGTTGAAGAAGAACCTGGACCCGGCCTTCGATGCTCTGGCGGATGTGCTGGGTGGGCGGGAGCTGTTCATCGACGGGCAACACCCCGTGTGGGATCGCGATGAAGTGCACGCGATCTACGAGGAGTGGCGCGACGTCTTCAATGAGTACGAGCCGCCCCGCACCGCGGTCGCCGAAGCGTGGGTCGCGCCGCACCGGCAGGCACGCTACGCATCCCCCGAGGGCCTCGGCCAGACCTTCAATTTCGACCTGCTGCAAGCGGACTTCCGCGCCGATGAGTTCCATGAAATCATCTCGCGCAACCTCGCGGCGGCGGAAGCCATCGGCGGTTCCACCACGTGGGTGCTTTCCAACCATGACGTGGTGCGCCACGCCACCCGCTACGGACTGCCCGGCGGCCGGGAAAGCAAGGGCGCTCCGGGAGCGGGGGCGCCCGCCGGCACCGGCAATGACGGAAAGCAGTGGCTTTTCGACGGCGGGGATCCCGCACAGGTCGATCATGCCCAAGGGTTCCGACGCGCTCGTGCGGCGACGATGTTTCTTCTCGGACTGCCCGGCTCGGCCTACCTGTATCAGGGCGAGGAACTGGGCCTGCCGGAGGTGGGGCAGATTCCCGACGAGGATCGTCAGGATCCGGCGTTCTTCCGCAACCGGGATGTCGAGGTCGGCCGTGATGGCTGCCGCGTTCCGCTGCCGTGGAGCAGCCGGGGCCGGTCGTTCGGATTCGGCGACGACGGCTCTCACTTGCCGCAGCCGGACTGGTTCGGCGACTACGCCGTCGAGGTTCAGGATGAAGACCCCGCCTCTACCTTGAACCTCTACCGACGAGCCCTCGAACTGCGCGCTGAGCTGCAGGGCGATGAAACGCTCGAGTGGGAGGACGTCACGGACTCGTCTCTGACGTTCCGCCGGCCGGGTGGATGGCGGGTGGTGCTGAACTTCGGCACCGACCCCATCCCGCTGCCCTCCGGCGAGGTGCTGCTGAGCAGCTCGGAGCTTGGCGACGACGGCCTGCTGCCCGGCGAAACCTGCGCCTGGCTGCGCTGATCGGAAGTTAATCGGATGCGGGTGGCGCATTCGTCGCAGGCGGCGGCGACGCCGGGAGCAGTGCTGGTCAGCGGTATGCAGCGGCTGAGCGCGCTGAAACGGCTGATGCCGCACATGCAAGGTCTCATCGCCCACGGCCCCGCCGACGACGTCCACATGAAGCCAAAATGGGCGACGAAACGGGTACAAGAATTGGCCGAAAAGGAGGCGTACGGCTCTGCGGCCGTGAAAGCCGCCACGATCGGGTTGCTGCCGTACCACGAGGTGTGGAGCCCGGCGGAAGTCGTGTACATCCTGGAGAAGCAGCCTGAGCTACTGCCGTTCCTGTGGCCAACGTTGAGCGAACCCCTGCGGTTCGCCGGGAACCAGGAGACGGCACCGAAGTGGGTGAACCGTGTCCTCGACGTTGTGACGTTGCACTCCGAGTTCCTGCTCGAAGCCACCCGCCGCGGCTACATACCGGCTGACGCGTGGAACGGCCTCGACGCGCTGGCGGGGAGGAAGGGTTCGTCCGTGGCGCTGAAGAAAGCCCGAGCGCTGGCCAAGGCCTTCGGAACAGTCACGTCCCTGGGGTGACTGGAAACGTCTTTCCCCTAACCCTCTCGTGGCAAAAGGAAGGGGCGTGACCTGCCCATAACGCCAAACGTTGAACTTGAACTCCACGACGTTCCGAAGCTGATTAACGTCCTTTCGGCGCCACAGCTCCCGAGAACCCCGATACTTCCGTTTTGGTCGATGCCGTCAAGGACGCCCACACCCGCGCACTTGCCACAGGCGTCGACATCGTGCCTCCGCTAACGACCGTGGGCTGAGACCAAGGTGCAATCATTCAAAATAGTTGAAGGGAAACCTCTCACGCAGTTGCGGATGGATGCTATTCAGAAGGTCCGAAACTTCCTGCTCGTATTCATCGATCTCCTGCCCCTCGTCAAGCTTCTCCTCCAGCTCCGACAACAGGAACGCCATCCTGACAAAACCAGTGAAGTCGATCTTCAGATCGAGGAAGCTCTCTGGCCCTCCGTACTCCCCCTGGTCGTGGTCGAAAAAGAACACTGTCTTGGTCCGTGCACTCAAGAACCACTCATCGCCCTGCCCCGACTGCCCGATAAGCCACAGATCTTCGGGCAAACCTTCGCCACGTGCTCGCCGATTCCACTCGAGCACCTTCTGATAGCCATACAGAACAATGTCCGGCGTGATACTTACCCCGTCATAACGATGAATGAACTCGGTGTACGTTGCATCGATGTCAGGGATCTTGGCTTTGTTTTTGATGGCGGGATCAAGCTGCTCAAGAGAACTGAAAAGCTCGTTCGGATCAATCAACCTCATGATTTTCCTCTACTCATCCGTGACCGGAGACTGGTCACCGAAAACCAGCTCGACGGGCTGAACCCCAGTGAGTTCGTGGTTTCAAAGATGGACGGCATCGTCGCCCGACAGCATAACAGGCTCATCCGGATCTGGAGTGCGTAATTAGCG
>NZ_KV787156.1:0-41371 GCF_001807025.1 Corynebacterium sp. HMSC11E11
GTCGCCGTCGTCAAGCTTGACGACGGCGACCTCGGCGCGTGGCTGCGCTCCCGCCGTGGCCCGGCGGCCGTCGACTATTCCGGCGGGGAGCTGGCCATCGCCGCGTCGGAGTCGGAGGAACAGCCGGGATCCGGTGAAGCCGACGGTGACGCGGCCGGTGCCGCCGCCTCCGCCGACGCCGCCCCGCAGTCGATCGATGCCGTCGTCCTCGATCCCGCCGCCCTCGTTCCCGCCGACGCGGAGGCGCTGGCGGAGTGGCTCGCCGGCGACCACCCGAAGCTCGTCCACGACGCGAAGTCGACCATGCACGCGCTGTGGGACCACGAACTCGAGCTCGGCGGCGTCATCCACGACACCTTCCTGGCCTCCTATCTGCTGCGGCCGAGCCAGCGCAGCTATTCGCTGGACAACATCCTCCAGCGCCACCTGAACCGCACGCTCGCGCAGGCCGAGGGGCAGCTGACGCTTCTCGACGAACCCGGCCCCGGCAACGCCGACCGCGTCGCGGCGGTCTACGACCTGGCGGGCGCGCTGGCCGCCGAACTCGACGACAACGGCCTCTACGCCGTCTACGCCGACATCGAGGTTCCTCTCGCGCCGGTCCTGGGGCGCATGGAGCGGGCCGGCATCGCGGTGGACGTCGACAAGCTGAAGAGCCTGCGCGATCAGGCCGCCCGGGCCCAGTCGACGGCGGAGGACGCGGCGCGCGAGATCGTCGACCGCCCCGAGCTGAACCTGGGCTCGCCCAAGCAGCTGCAGGAAGTCCTGTTCGACCAGCTGGGCATGCCGAAGACGAAGAAGACCAAGACGGGCTATTCGACGGCGGCCAAGGAACTGGAGAACCTGGCCAAGACAAACGATCACCCGTTCCTCGAGCGGCTCATGGCGTTCCGCGAGGCGCAGAAGATGAAATCCACCGTCGAGGGCCTGATCAAGGCCGTCGGCGAGGACGGCCGCATCCACACGACGTTCAACCAGACCGTCGCCGCCACCGGCCGCCTGTCGTCGACGGAACCGAACCTGCAGAACATTCCCGTGCGCACCGAGTTCGGCCGCGAGATCCGGTCGGCGTTCGTCGCCGGCGCGGGGTACGAGGGCCTGGTCACCGCCGACTATTCGCAGATCGAGATGCGCGTCATGGCGCACCTGTCCGGCGACGAGGGGCTCATCGACGCCTACCGGCGAGGCGAGGACCTGCACAACTACGTCGGCTCGAAGGTCTTCGACGTGCCCATCGACGGCGTGACCCCGGAGTTGCGCCGCCGCGTGAAGGCGATGTCCTACGGCCTGGCGTACGGGCTGTCCGCGTTCGGTTTGGCGCAGCAACTCGACATTCCGCAGGGCGAGGCCAAGCGCCTGATGGAGGAGTACTTCGAGCGTTTCGGCGGCGTGCGCGCGTACCTGGACGGGGTCGTGGAGCAGGCCCGCAAGGACGGTTACACGGCGACCCTGCTCGACCGCCGCCGCTACCTGCCGGACCTCAATTCCGACAACCGGATGGCCCGGGACATGGCGGAGCGGGCGGCGTTGAATTCGCCGATCCAGGGCACGGCGGCGGACATCATCAAGGTGGCCATGCTCCGCGTCGACGATGCTTTGCGACGGGGCGGCGCCGGCGCCGAGGAGCCTGCGGGTGACGGCGCACTGAAGTCGCGGGTGCTGTTGCAGGTCCACGACGAACTCGTCGTGGAGGTGGCCCCGGGCGAGCGGGAGGTCATCGAGGAGATGCTGCGCCGCGAGATGGATGCCGCCTTCGAGCTGAAGGTGCCGTTGGAGGTTTCCGTCGGGGCGGGCGCGAACTGGGACGAGGCCGCGCACTAGGGGCGGATGGCCACCACCGTCGGCGCTGACCTCGGCGCTGCCCGCTGACTATGGCCGGATGGCTACCACCATCCCCTTGAGCGGCAGGTGCACGAGGATCTCTGCGGGGCGGCCCACTCCGGCCAGCTCCAACGCGTCGGCGTAGCCGGCGAGCTGTCCGATGTACGTGGCGCGCACGTGATCGAGCGGGTCGTCGCCCGGGTAGGTTTTGTGGTCGATGAGGACCACACGGCCGTCGGGCAGTTCCAGCAGCTGGTCGATCCAGCCCTCGTGGACTTGGTGGTAGTCGTTGCGCCAGGTCACCGGCACCTCAGAGCGGATCGTGGCCCCGGGGTATTCCGCCTCGAGCCAGGACAGCCAGCGGTCGCCGACGTCGGCGAGCGTGTCGGCGTCGACGTGTGCGCCGACGCCCCACGCGTCGACGAGCCGTGTCGCCGCGTCGGCGCGCACGTTCTCGGGGAGAATCGTCAACGGCAGTCCGAGGTACCCGTGGACGGCTTCGCCGACGCGCTCCCAATGCTGCCCGCCGCCGGAGACGAGCGGTGCACCGAGGACGGCGCGTTCGACGACGGCCGCGCGGTCCTTCTGCCCGTCGGTCGCGGTGATCGAGGACGGCGCCACGCGGGCGGGGACCAGACGGTCCACGGGGGCCGGTCCGCGCAGGGAGTCGAGGCCGGGGCGGTGGCGCGACGGCGCCGGTTGCGCGGCGTCGGACTCGTCCCACGCCATCGTGTCGATTCGGGCGGGCACGAACGCCTCGTTGCCATCGGCGTCGGTGATGGTCACGTTCGCATCCCCGAGGGCCATGGTGACGCCGGTGCCCCGCACGGCATCGAAGTCGACGAACCCGGAACGGGCGCACAGGATCGAATGCTTGGCCGCACGGGTCAGCGACACGTAGGCCAGACGGCGTGCGTCCTCGATTTCGGCTGCGGCGCGCTCCTTCTGGACGGGCTGGGCGGCCATCGTTTCGACGATGAGCGTCGCCTTGTCCGGGGTGGCCGGCCAGAACCGCAGGTGGCGTTCGCCGAGCGGATCCTCCAGCGTCGGCGCGTTGCGGGAGGCAACCCAGTGCCCGTCGGGGGTGAACCGATCCCTCGGCTTGGGCACCGCAACGCACACGGCGTCCCATTCCAGGCCCTTCGACGAGTGCATGGTGCCCACGTAGACGGAATCGGCGTCGCCACCGGCCTGCGGCAATTCTTCGAGGGCGTCGAACCAGCCGAGGAAACCGGACAGCGACGTCGCCCCGCCCGCCGAGCGCGTTTCATCCTGGTACAGGCGGGCCAACCCGGTGAATGCGTCGAGGGACCCCATGCGCCGCGACGGCCGCGTCCAGCCGACGATGCGGCGGCGCAGGTCGAGCGCGTCGATGACCTGCCGCACGCATTCGACGGGGGTGAGGTTGACCGCCGCACCGCGCAGTTCGCGCAGCGGGGCGAGGGCGTCGTCGCGGGCCCATTCGGCGAGCAGGTCGGCTCGCGAGTCCTTGGTGGTGTCGGCCGCGGTGAGCTGTTCGAACCAGGTGTCATGTGCGACGTGGTCGTCGCACAGCACGATGAGTTCGACCAGCGCGCGCGTATCCCTTTCGTCGAGCAGGAAGCCCAGTGCCGCGCGGATGATCTGCCCCTCCCGTGCGCCTCGCAGGTCGGCTTTGTCTCCGCTGCAGGCAATGCCCGCCGTGGTCAACTTGTCGACGATCGTCTCGACGTTGGCCGTCGACCGGGCGAGTACGGCGATCTTTCCGGGCGCGATGCCCTCGTCGATGAGCGAGGCCACGCCGGCCGTGATCGCGTCGAACCACGGTGCGTTCGAGGTGCCCTTGTCGGTGGTGGGCCGCCAGATGCGCACGTCGCCGCCGGCATGCTCCCGCTTCTTCGGCTCGGCGACGCTCAACCGGACATCGGCGTCGGGCATGGCGGCGGAGAACAGTTCGTTGGTCAGGGCCAGGGGAAGTTCGTGGGAACGCCAGGATTGGTCGAGCTTTTCGACGGTTCCGTCGATGGCCAGTTCATCGAATGCCGCCGCCATGAGCTGGGGGTCCGAACCGCGGAAACCGTAGATCGACTGCTTCGGATCGCCGACCCAGATGACCTCGCCCGCAAGCTTGCCCAGCTCGAAGAAGAGGGCGAGCTGGATCGGGTTGGTGTCCTGGAACTCGTCGACGACGAGGACCTCGTACGTTTCGGAGATGGCCGCCCGCACCGACGCCGACGAGCGGATGATGCTCAGCGCCAGGACCTCCTGGTCGGTGAAGTCGATGAGGCCGAGTTCCTTCTTGTAGGCGTCGTAGGCCGTCAGGCACTCCG
Organism: Corynebacterium sp. HMSC11E11; assembly: GCF_001807025.1. NCBI lineage: Bacteria > Bacillati > Actinomycetota > Actinomycetes > Mycobacteriales > Corynebacteriaceae > Corynebacterium > Corynebacterium sp. HMSC11E11. Next base: position 4,131 of record NZ_KV787156.1, read on the forward strand.
CCGCGGTGATCAGCACCAGGCGGGTCAGGGTCGTCATGTCCGCGCGGTAGGCGGGATTGGCGGCGATGTCCTCGGCGATGTCGGCGAAGTCCTCGAAGGCCGCGGCAATCGGCTTCGGCGAAGTGACGTGCCCGAGTTTCGCCCACTCGTTCCACGTGATGCGGTCGAGGTCCCCGCCCATCTTCTTCGCGAGATCCCCGTACATGCGCTGCCTTCTCTGCGACGTCGCGGTCTGCTTCGCGGCCGAGGCGTCGTGTGCGATGGCCGCAGTGCAGGCCGTGATCGCGTGCTTCGCCCACTCGGCGCGCTCGTCGTCGGCATCTTCGACGGTGATGTGGTCGAGGACGTCGATGAGATCGGCGACGGATTCATCGGCGCCGGCCGCGAGGGCCTCGGGGGCGATGAGGTTCTGGCGGGCGGTGTCGGCCACGGCCCGGACGGTGGCGGCGAACGACTCGCGGACGTCGAACTCGTGGGCATCGACGGGCCTGTCGTAACCGGTGCGCAGGAAAAGGCCGCGGTGGGTGTTTTCCGCGTCGGCGATGACGGAGTCGCAGGCGAGCTCGAAGGCTCGGCTCGCCGCATCCTCGGTCAGGGTCTCCAACTCCGGGGACAGTCCGGCGTCGATGGCGAAGTCGCGCAACAGCGTCGCCGACACCGAGTTGACGGTGCCGACAAGGGCGGAACCGATGGCCTGGGCCTGCTCGACCAGGCCGTCTTCCAGCAGTTTCGAGCGGATGCGTTCCGAAAGCTCGCCCGCGGCCTTCGTGGTGAAGGTCGTGGCGATGATGGCCGACGGCGACAACCCGTCCTTGATGCGGTCCGCGAGCTTGCCCGTGATCGTATAGGTCTTGCCGGTGCCGGCGCTGGCGGTGATGATGGTCGATTTCATGGGGTTCGTCTGATTCCCGTCGCTCATGACAGATCGGCCTCGACGCCGGTGATGATTCCGTAGTCCACGTATTTCGCGGTATCCACGGGCAGGTACAGGCTCTGGGCGTCGGCGGCCTCCGCGGCCTTGGCGGACGACTTCTCCAACTCGCGTGGCTTTCCGTCGGCCGCGTTGATCAACGCGTTTCCCTCGTCGCGGACGACGCCGGAGAACATGATCTCGGACAGGGCCTTTTCCACGGAGGCCACCGCCCGTTGCCACAGGACGTCGGGGGAGAGGGCGGACCCGCCTTCGGCGCCGTCGCCGAGTTCCGGCGAGGTGGAGTCGAAGCGTCCGTACTTCAGCTCGAAGTAGGCGGTGACGATGCCGTCCAGCGGCAGATCGTCGGCGACCGACCATGCGTAGGTGGCCAGCTGCAGGGATCGCCCGTCGTTGATGAGATCCCGGTACTTGGTGCGGGACACCGAGTACTTCATGTCGATGACGACGGTGCGGCCGTCCGACGTTTCGGCGTCGAGGTCGCGGAAACCGCCCATCGTCACCTCGTGGGCGTGGGCCGCCCCGGATTCGCCGGACTGGTCGGGGGCGCGCAAATTCAGCGTCAGCGCACGCTCGATGGGGGCTTCGGCGGCGGTGACGATCATTCCGCCGCGGCGCAGGGTGCCGAACAATTCGGTGATGTTGTCCACTGCCTCGGTCTCCACCTGCTGGCGCAACCGCGCATTCCCCGGAAGGTCGAGTTCGGAGGCGTAGTGGGGCAGCAGGCGGTCGAAGCAGACGCGCACGGTTTCCCGGGAGCAGCCGTCCAGATCCTCTTCGACGATCGTCTCGACGATCGCGTGCAGGAACGTTCCGATCATCCGGTTGCCGGTCGGGATGTCGGTCACCCAGCCCTCGCGGATGCGCAGGGGATGGGACAGCAACCACTCGAGGCGGTGGATCAGCAGCTTTTCGATCTGCGAGTAGGACAGCCGCTCCGGCAACAGGTGGGTGCCCGCGGGCACGGTGCGCACCTCGGCGGCGGACTTGACCGCCTCGGCATCGGGAACATGTGGCTCGGGGACCTGCAGCGGCAGGAACGCGTCGCCGTACTTCCAGGTTCCGTCGACGACGAGCTCGTGGGCGGTCTTCTCGACCTCCTCGATCTTCGCGCCCGCCTCCGTGACGTCGTGGGTGGCGAACGCCAGCACGGGGTGCCGTGCGGTGGCGGTGCCGTCGATGGAATCCGGGACGATGGCGATGACGGTGCCCGCCCGGCGCAGACCGGCCAACTCGGCGGTGGAACGCAGCCTGGCGAGTTCCCCCGGGTCGGGGACGGTGATGCCCGCCTCGGCGAGGGCCCGCACTTCCGCCGGCGTCCAGATGCGGCGGTGCACCCGACCATCGTCGACTGCACCCCACCACAGAACGGGGCCGCGGATGCGCAGCAGCGCCGGCGACGGCAGCCGCGGGTGCTCGGAGGCTTCGGCACCGGCCAGGGGAGAGGTCTGGGGCGTGCCGCAGTCTTCGACGATCCGCTGCAACTCGCGTTCCCCGACGTCGGATGCCTGTCCGAGCACCTCGATGGCGGTGAACACGGACTGCGCCGCGATGAGCAGTTCGGGTGCCGCGAACCGGGCGCCGAGCCTCTGCACCCGCCGCGCCAGCCACTCCAGCGGCCCGATGATCGCGGCGGTGGGGCAGGTCCCGCCCGCGAACTCGATGCGGGAGGTGCGGAAACACGCGTCGAGGGTCGCGATGATCTCCTCGTTGCGCGCCGCCCGCTCCGTTTCCCCGGCCGCCGCGTCTTCCGCGATGTCCGCCCGGATTTCCTCCAGTGCGGCCATCCACGCCGGTCCGCCGACGCCGGGTTGGGCGGTCAGCGCCCCGAGGAGGGGCCGCCGGATGGCGGCGGGCACCACGCCGAGCTTGGTCACCGCGCCGGATTCGGAGTCCGTGGTGGTCAGGCCCAAGTCCAGGAATGCGGCGATGGCGTGGACGTCGATCGGCCCGCAGATGGCCGCCAGAAACAGAGGCAGCACCTGGGCCGTGGCCCGCTGGTCCGACGCCTCCGATGCGCCGAGCCGGGGCAGACCGCGCCGCGCGAGCTCCTGGTCGAGGACGTCGGTGTGATGGGTGGCCACCAGCGCGGTGTCCGGTGCCGTCGACAGGATTCGGGCGGCCGTTTCCGCCGCCTCCCATTCCGTGGCGGCGGTGATCACCCGCAGATGTTGCAGCGCCGCCGGCGCGTCTTCCTCGGCCGCCGTCACGCCGAGAGCCGCGAGGTCCGCGATGATCCCCGGCCACGGCGCCGGCAGCGCCTCCGTCGAGCCGAGGACGGTCAAGCGGTCGATGCCCGGCGGCCACTCGACGCCATCGGTGACGAGCCCGCGCAGCATCGCCGCGACCTCGCGCACCGAATCGGCCGCCCCCGGAGCGTCGAAAAGCGCCTCCGCCTCCGCCAGATCGGCCAACCGGGGAGAACCGCCCGGCACCGCCGCCCCACCCCAGCCGACGGCGACGAGCTCGTCGCGCCAGGCCAGCATCTTCTTGGCCACGGCCCACGGGTCGACGTCGAAGGACTTGCCGCACCACAGCCGCGACGTCTGCGCCAGTGCATCGCGGTACGCGCCGATGCGCAGGGGATGCTCGGTCTCGGGCGCCGTCAGCCCCAGCCGCGTGCGCAGGATCCCGGTCAAACCCGCCGGCCCGACCGTCGCGTGCCCGAGCGTGGCCCGCGTCCCCCGTCGGCCGCCGGGCTGTTCCCACCCGGCTCCGTCGAGGCCCCAACCGAAAGTGATGTCCATGCCGCCGATGGTAGAAAACCTCGTGGATCGCAGCCGGAATCTTTTCGAACAGGTGTCCCCGGACGGCCCGGACACCGTCTCCCGCGTGCACCTGCGCGGCCCCTGTTCCGGCGCGCGCCTGCCCGGCCCTACTCCGCCAATCGAGTCACGAAAATCGCGGTCCCCGGGATGACGGCCCCGCGCGGCGGCGATCATTGGCCCCACGTCACGTCGAGGTCCTCGGGCCATTCGGGTTCGACGAGGTCCTCGAGGACGAAGCCCGCCGACACCAGGTCCCGCACCCGGTCGCCCATGGTGCGGTGGTGTTCGACGTAGATCGCGGTGCCCGCGTCGTCGCGTTCCACGTACGGCGTCCGGTGGAAATAGGGGATGCCCGCCTTCAGCCCCGCCGGTCCGGGGTCGTCGGGGAAGCACCAGCGCACGGGGTGGGTCACCGAAAACACGAATCGTCCGCCGGGCCGCAGCACGCGGGCGACGCCGCGCATCAGTCCGGCGGAATCGGCCACGAAGGGGATGGCGCCGAACACGGAGAACGCGATGTCGAAGGAGTCGTCCGAAAACGGCATCGCCGCGGCGTCTGCCTGCACCAGGTTCACGCCGGTGATGTCCCGCGGGCTTTTCGTGCGTGACGACGGCCCGCGCCCCGGTCGCGCGCCGGAGTTCCCGGCTGCCGCCGCCGTGACCCCGTGGTCGAGCATGCCCATCGACACGTCGAAGGCGGTCAGGGACTTCGGAGGGCGGTGGGCCGCCAGCCAACGTGAACACGGCGCGGACCCGCAGCCGATCTCGAGGACGTCGGCGGTGGCGAGCACGTCGGCGTCGCCAAGCAACGAAGCGTGTTCCTCGCGGAGCATCGCCCCATTCGTCACACCCGCAACACCCGGGCCCGACCTGCGACGGAACTTGATTCGGTGCAGGTCGACGCGTATCGTGTTCGCGGTATGCGTGCGCGACCAGCGTACGCCTGCCGATCCGGCGTCTCCATCTCCCGACCCGAGCCGTCCGCGACGGCCCCACGAGGGCCCGTGCGGGTGTCCCGGGACGACGAGGTGCGTAAACCGGATCGACCTTGTCCATCACGATTCCTATCCGCTTCGGAGCAACCAACACATGCCCACCTCCAACACCCCTCAGGTCGCCGTCAACGACATCGGCACCGCTGAGGATTTCCTCGCCGCCGTCGACTCCACGATCAAGTACTTCAACGATGGCGACATCGTCGAGGGCACCGTCGTCAAGGTCGACCGCGACGAGGTCCTGCTCGACATCGGCTACAAGACGGAGGGCGTCATCCCCTCCCGCGAGCTGTCCATCAAGCACGATGTCGACCCCGACGAGGTGGTCGAGGTCGGTGACGAGATCGACGCCCTGGTCCTCACCAAGGAGGACAAGGAAGGCCGCCTGATCCTGTCCAAGAAGCGCGCCCAGTACGAGCGCGCCTGGGGCACCATCGAGGACCTCAAGGAGAAGGACGAGCCGGTCACCGGTACCGTCATCGAGGTCGTCAAGGGCGGCCTGATCCTGGACATCGGCCTGCGCGGCTTCCTGCCGGCGTCGCTGGTCGAGATGCGCCGCGTCCGCGACCTGCAGCCGTACATCGGCCAGGAGCTCGAGGCGAAGATCATCGAGCTGGACAAGAACCGCAACAACGTGGTCCTGTCCCGCCGTGCGTGGCTCGAGCAGACCCAGTCCGAGGTCCGCTCCGAGTTCCTGCACCAGCTGCAGAAGGGCCAGGTCCGCAAGGGCGTCGTGTCCTCCATCGTCAACTTCGGCGCCTTCGTCGATCTCGGCGGCGTCGACGGCCTGGTCCACGTTTCCGAGCTGTCCTGGAAGCACATCGACCACCCGTCCGAGGTCGTCCAGGTCGGCGACGAGGTCACCGTCGAGGTTCTCGAGGTCGACCTGAACCGCGAGCGCGTCTCCCTGTCGCTGAAGGCGACCCAGGAGGACCCGTGGCGCGTCTTCGCCCGCACCCACGCCATCGGCCAGATCGTCCCGGGCAAGGTCACCAAGCTGGTGCCGTTTGGTGCGTTCGTCCGCGTCGAGGAGGGCATCGAGGGCCTGGTCCACATCTCCGAGCTGGCCGAGCGCCACGTCGACGTCCCGGACCAGATCGTGTCCGTCGGCGAGGAGGCCATGGTCAAGGTCATCGACATCGACCTGGACCGTCGTCGCATCTCCCTGTCGCTGAAGCAGGCCGACGAGGACTTCACCGACGAGTTCGACCCGACCAAGTACGGCATGGGCGACTCCTACGACGAGCAGGGCAACTACATCTTCCCGGAGGGCTTCGACCCGGAGACCAACGAGTGGATGGAGGGCTACGAGACCCAGCGCGCCGAGTGGGAGGCCCGCTACGCCGAGGCGGAGCGCCACCACCAGCTGCACGCCGCCCAGATCGAGCGTCACCGTGCGCAGGCCGCCGAGGCCGCCGCGACCCCGTCGAACTACTCGTCCGAGACTTCGGAGAACGCCCCGGCGTCGACCGAGGCTCCGGCCGAGTCCGGCGGCACCCTCGCCTCCGACGAGCAGCTGGCCGCCCTGCGCGCCCGCCTGTCCGGCAACTGAGCGAGTCGCTGATCCGGTTCGGCGGTTGATCCGCCGGCCGTGATCGTCGGGCCCGGCCCCGTCCTCCGCGGAGGGCGGGGCCGGGGCTTTTCGTTTCAGCGGTGTACCGGAGGGCGGGGCCAGCGGATGGATGCGTCGGCGTGCGTGGCGCGTGCCCGGTTCGTGCGTGACGACGAGCGGGTCGACGGGCCCGGGGCGCGACGTTGCCGCAGATGGCGGTAGGTGGAAACGCCGACGACAAGTAACGATTTGATTACTCTCAAAAGTGTTGTGCCAAACCGAAAGTGACGCCCCAATACGCCATTGATCCGCCGGATGGCTTAAGGTGGCGGTCATGTTGAAAGTTGGATTGACCGGAGGAATGGGCAGCGGAAAGTCTTCCGTGGCCCGGCGACTGCGCGAGCTGGGGTGCGTCATCGTCGACGCCGACGCCATCGCCCGCGAGATCGTCGAACCCGGTCAGCCGGCGCTTCGGGAGCTGGTCGATGCTTTCGGCCCCGACATCGTCGACGCCGATGGCCGTCTGCTGCGCAGCAGGTTGGCCAATCGGGCGTTCACGTCGAAGGAGAAGACGGCGATGCTCAACGCGATCACGCACCCGCGGATCGCGGAGCGCACCGCCGAGCGGTTCGCCGCGGCCGAGCCGAGGGACATCGTCGTCCACGACATGCCGCTTCTGGTGGAAAACGATCTTGCGGCGGATTGCCACATCGTCCTCGTGGTGCATGCGCCGGTGGACGTGCGGGTCAAGCGTCTGGTGGAGAGTCGCGGCGTCGACGAGGCCGATGCGCGCCGCCGCATCGCCGCGCAGATCTCCGACGAGGAACGGCTGGCGGCCGCCGACGTCGTCATCGACAACTCCGGAACCGAGCAGGCGCTGATCACGCAGGTCGACAAGATTTGGCGCACCCGTCTGGTGCCCATGACCGGCATGGAGGGCCTGGTGGAGCCGCAGCCGGTGCGCCCGCCGGGTCGCATCGATCGCGAGGTGGCCCGAGTGACGCGCCAATTCGGAGTCGGCGTCGTCGGAACCGTGCTCAGCGGCAACCGGCTCGTGCTCACCCTCGACGGCGAGCCGCAGATCGGCGACGCGCCGTACAAGCACGTCGGCGCACATTGGGAAAGCCTCGACCCGGGCAACCCGGTGTCGTTGGTCCGCCAGAAGACCCCGGACTTCGACGACCGGGTCGCCGGCGCCTGAGGGATCCCCGGCGGTGCCCGACGGGTTCCCCACAGCAGCCCGACGGGTTCTCTCACCGTGACGCGATGTCGATGAGCTCCCTCGCGTTGTGGCCTGGGCCGCCGGTTCCTCGCCACACCGCGCGGATGTGGCGGCGGAAATCGAGCCGTTCGTCGACGTCGACGACGACAAGTTCGCCGTGGGCCACCGCGTCGGCGACGGCCAGTTCGCTGAGCACCCCGGGTTCACCGCTGGCCCGCACGGTGGCGGCCACGGCGGCGTTGCTGCCGAGTTCTACGGCGGGCGGCGCGGGGTTCCAGGGGGCGAGCGCCCGGTCGTGGAACGCCCGCGTGCCCGAGCCGGATTCGCGCAGGACGAGGGGAGTGGCCGCGAGTTCGGCGGCAGTGACCGGGCAGAGGGCGGGTTCGTCGGCCACCGGTGCATCCGTGGTCGCGCCCGGGGCATTGCGGCCGCGCCGCGCCCACGGGTGCCCGGGGGCGACGACCACGACGAGGTGATCGTCGGCGATCACCGTCGCGTTGAGGTCCTTGCGGGCCAGGGGCGTTTCCACGAAGCCGATGTCGCACGTGCCGGCGAGCACCTCGTCGAAGACCCGCTCGGAATTGCGCACTCTCAGTCCGACGTCGGTGTCGGGATGCCGCCGTCGGTACGTCGCCAGCCACCCCGGCATGAGGTGTTCGGCGACGGTCATGCTCGCCGACACCCGCAACGGGGTCGAGTCGTCGGCGAGGAGGGACGTGGCGTCGCGCCGGAACGTGGCGGCGGCGTCGAAGAGGGGAGCGGCGGCCGCGATCACGGACCTGCCCAGCGGCGTTGCGGTGGATCCGCGCGGGCTGCGGTCGAGGAGCGGCGCGCCGAGGGCGTCTTCGAGGGCGGCGATGGCGCGGCTGACGTTGGGTTGCGCCATGCCCGTGGCCCGCGCCGCAGCGCCCAGGCTTCCGAGTTCGTCGGCGGCGGCGAGCAACCGCAGGCCGATGAGGTGTTGGGCGGTGAAGTGCATCGCGGCCAGCTCGGGTTGACGGTCGGCTGCAGTCGGATGGACGGTCATATCAAAATCGTATGCCCTCGGACGGATTCGCCGTCTACCGGATTTCCCGCGGGTGGCCGACACTAGTGGAGTGTCTTTGAAAATCACAGCGCAGTCCCCGACGAACGTCTTGCCCGGGTTGGCGCTCGCGGCCGCGGGGGTCGCCGTGGCGTACCTGGTGGCCGCAGCGTTTTCGGTGCTCAGTCCGATGGTCGTCGCGATCATCCTCGGCGTCGTGGTCGGCAATGCGGTTCGTTTGCCCGCCGCCGTGGATCCGGGCCTCGCCGTCGCCGCGAAGCAGGTGCTGCGGATCGGCATCGTCCTGCTGGGCCTGCGGCTGTCGCTTCACGACGTCGCCGACCTGGGGGCGGGAATGATCCTCACCGTCGTCGCCGTGGTCGTCGGCGGAATCGTGGCCGGCGTGGCCATCGGGTCGGCGCTCGGCATCGACCGTCGTCTGCGACTGCTCATCGCCTGCGGCTTCTCCATCTGCGGGGCCGCGGCCGTCGCGGCGCTGGCGGGCGTGCTGGGTGCGAACGACGAAAGCGGGGAGCGGCGGTCGTCGCAAAGCAACGGCACCGCGGAAGCCGGAGGAGACGGCTCCGCCGCCGGACTGCGCGAATCCGTGGTGACGGCCGTGGCGCTCGTGGTCATCTTCGGCACGCTCATGATCCCGCTGCTGCCGGCGCTCGGGCACCTTTTCGGACTCGACGACATGACCATCGGCATGTGGGCCGGCGCGTCGGTCCATGAGGTCGCCCAGGTCGTGGCCATCGGCGGGGCGATCGGCGGGCCGGCACTGGGGGCGGCGGTCATCATCAAGCTCGGCCGCGTGCTCATGCTCGCACCGGTCATGGCCGCCATCTCGATCGGTGAACGGCGCCGCATTCTCGCCGCCGGCTCGGGTTCCGCCGGGGAACCGGGGACGAAGGGGAATGCGAGCGGCGGGGTCGGCGAAATGACGTTGCCGCCGATCATGCCGCTGTTCGTCGCGGGATTCCTGACGATGGTCGTCGTACGTTCCACCGGGATCGTTCCGCAGGGCGTCATCGACGTCGCCGGCGTCGCCGAGCAGCTGTTTCTCGGTGCCGCGATGTTCGCGCTGGGGGTCGGGGTCAAGTTCTCGCTGATCCGGAAGGTCGGGGCGGCTCCGTTCGCCATGGCGGCGCTGGTTACCGCCGTCGTTGCGGGCATCGGCATTGCGGGGGTGCTCATCGCCGGTTGATTGGCGCGGGGAGGTGCGCGACTGCCGCGCAGTTGAAAAACATTTGCAACAAATGCTCTAATGCAATCCATGTTCAACAACAAGATTGCGGTCGGCGCACTCGCCGCCGCCTCGCTCTTCCTCGCCGCCTGCTCCTCCGATGACGACGTCGCCGCCGATGGCGCCGAGGGCACCTCGGGGGACGCGGCCCGCACTCCGGCCGTGACCACCGCGACCACCGCCGCCGATGTCTCCGAAACCCGCAACGCCGAGGCGCGGCTGGCGATCAGCTACGACGGCGGCGTCATGGTTCTCGACGCCGGTGACCTCGACGGGGGAGACGAGCCCGAGGTGCTCGCCGAACTGCCCGCCGATGGCTACCTGCGCCTCAACCCCGCCGGCGACGGCCGCCACGTGTTCGTGTCCACCGACGAGGGCTTCCGCGCCCTCGACATGGGTTCGTACTCCAAGCCGCATGGCGACCACTCCCACCACTACGCCGGAGACCCGCTGTTCACCGGATTCGGGGTCGATGCGGCCAAGCCGGGCCACGTCGTCGCCGGCGACGACACCGCCGTGCTTTTCGACGACGAGACCGGCGACGTCACCACCGTGCGGTTGACCGGCATGGACGCCGTCGACCACTTCCGCGTCCCCGCCCACCACGGCATCGCGGTACTCGGGGAGGACGGGACGTACATGGTCACCATCGCCGACGACGAGGGCAACCGCACCGGCGTCGCCCAGGTCGATGCCGACGGCAAGGAGCTCAAGCGCTTCGAGGAATGCCCCGGCGCGCATGGCGCCGAGGAGTCCTCGGCCGGCATCTTCGTCGGTTGCTCCGACGGTGGCCTGGTGTACGCCGACGGCAAGGTGACCAAGGTCAAGGCGCCCGACGAGTACGGCCGCATCGGAAACCAGGCCGGCTCCACCGAGTCGAAGTACGTCCTCGGCGACTACAAGTCGGATGCCGGGGCCGCCGAAGACGGCGAGCTCGAGCGCCCCGAAAAGGTCTCCATCATCGACGCCGAAACCGGAGAACTGAAGCTCGTCGACCTGGGCACCTCCTACACCTTCCGCTCCCTGGGCATGAATGACGACGGCCTTGCGGTGGTGCTGGGCACCGACGGAAAGCTGCACCTCATCGACCCCGAGCAGGCGAAGGTGGTCAAGACCATCGACGTCATCGACGCCTGGGAGGAGTCCGAGGAGTGGCAGGACCCGCGTCCCGCGCTCGCCGTGAACGGCGACGTCGCCTACGTCACCGACCCCGCCACCAAGACGATCCACGTCGTGGACCTCACCGGCGAGAAGGAAACGCTGACCGCCGAACTGCCGGAGACCCCCGATGAGCTCGTGGTGACCGAGGGGTAACGGACGAAGGCCCCGTGCCTCCGTGAAGAGTCAGGCGAGGTCGGTCGTGTCGCTCGCGTGCAGAAGCGTCGACAGCGAAAAACAGCGGAGCCCTCCTTTGACGAAGCCCGAGCCCCGGCCGTGTTTATTGTGAAGGATCGGGCTCCGCGATCTCGTGCGCGAAGTCTCGTCACTGCGAATCGGGCTCAGGTGGTAGACCTCGTAGTTTCCTCCTGGGGCGATTCCATGCTTGAGAGCACAAGACATGACTTTGCCGAGTCGCTTTTCTTTCGCGTCGGTCGATTTCTTCAAGCGGGCGGCTTCTTTGGTGCTCCACGCTTTCGGGACCTCAATCTCGAGGATTGTGGGAAACTCAGCTTCGATCCTTTTGTCGTGGTAGAACCCGATGTACGTCACGGGAGCGATCTTGCGATCTGCAGAGTTGATGAGTGCGCCAACTTGCTCGTAAATCTTGTAGACCTCGTCGTTGCGATGGCCGATGACCGCAGTGTCAAGCTTCGGGGGTACCGGGCGCTCCCGAACGGCGTCCGACACTCGTTCTATTTCTTCGATCCACTGAGCCGCGTCGGGGTCGATCCAACTGGCGAGTTTTATGATCTTCTTGAGTTCGACGCTGGGATCGAAGCGAAGAAGCGAATCATGGTGGGCGCAACGGTTCCGAAGTTCGAAAAGATCCTCGACGCCGTTTAACACGGTTTTGCGGTCGGTGTGCACGTGGGGAAAGGCGTTGCGAAGATGGTGTCGCCAAAGGTCTTCGTTCGCGGTGGGCTTGTCCTGAAGGAGAGTTTTCCAGAAGCCCAGATTGAGATGGGCGATGATGTCGTCGGGTTCGGCAGCTGACGTTGCATCGCGCGACTGTTTCGCTGCGACATCCTTTATCGTCTTGTTGTCGAGGTGCCATGGATATGCGAGCGGGTGGATTTTCTCGAGTTGCTCCATGATCGAGTTGCGGAAGAGAACCTCCACATGGTGTATGCACTCGGTGAGTGCGGAAGCGACCTTCGCGTTCCATTCGTAAAGGAGCCACGCCTTATCGTCATCGCTATCGCATTCTTCCCGGTATGGCTTGAAACGTGCCTCGGAAACCCACCTGATGTCGCGCTTGACTCCCATGTGGGCGATGGTAGTGTCGCCCGTGAGCCGCCTCTGGCGCCAGGAGCGTCACGCGGTAAGGGCCCGGATCGTAGCCTCTGACGCCAGGAGCGTTAACGCTTGCCGGGCCCTTTTTATGCCTGCGAACGAATGTGCGATGGACTGCGGGCGCTGTAGGCTGGCCCCATGGCCTTTCCCGCAGAACAACCGGTCGTCGCCCAGTCCGAATTCCGCCCCGTCGGCGACATTGAGCGCGCCGGCGGCGAATTCGAGGTCGTCAGCGAGTTCCAACCCGCCGGCGACCAGCCCCAGGCCATCGCCGAGCTGGCGGAACGGCTGAACAAGGGGGAGCGGGAAGTGGTGCTCATGGGCGCCACCGGCACGGGCAAATCGGCCACTGCGGCGTGGCTCATCGAAAAAATGCAGCGCCCCACGCTGGTCATGGCCCCCAACAAGACCCTGGCCGCCCAGCTGGCCAACGAACTGTCGTCGTTGCTGCCCAACAACGCCGTCGAATACTTCGTCAGCTACTACGACTACTACCAACCCGAGGCGTACATCGCGCAGACGGACACCTTCATCGAAAAGGACTCGTCCATCAACGAAGACGTCGAACGCCTGCGCCACTCCGCCACCTCCGCGCTGCTGTCGCGCCGCGACGTGGTCGTCGTCAGCTCCGTGTCCTGCATCTACGGCCTGGGCACCCCGCAGTCCTACCTCGACCGATCCGCCATCCTGCGCGTCGGTGAGGAAGTCGACCGCGACGAATTCCTCCGCATGCTCGTCGACATCCAATACGCGCGCAACGACATCGCCTTCACCCGCGGCACCTTCCGCGTCAAAGGCGACGTCGTCGACATCATCCCCGCCTACGAGGAACTGGCCGTCCGAGTCGAATTCTTCGGCGACGAGATCGACTCGCTCTACTACCTCAATCCGGTGACCGGCGACGTCGTCAAGCAAGTCGACGAACTGCGGATCTTCCCCGCAACGCACTACGTCGCGGGGCCCGAACGCATGGAACGCGCCATCGAGGAAATCAAGATGGAGCTCACCGAACGGCTCGCCGACTTCGAAAACCGCGGCAAGCTCCTCGAAGCGCAGCGGCTGCGCATGCGCACCGAATACGACCTGGAAATGATCCAGCAGGTCGGATTCTGCTCCGGCATCGAAAACTACTCGCGCCACATCGACGGACGCGCCGCCGGGTCCGCGCCGGCGACGCTCATCGACTACTTCCCGGAGGACTTCCTCACCATCATCGACGAGTCGCACGTGACCGTCCCGCAGATCGGCGGCATGTTCGAAGGCGACGCCTCCCGCAAACGCAACCTGGTCGACTTCGGGTTCCGACTGCCGTCGGCGCTGGACAACCGGCCGCTGACGTTCGAGGAATTCGACGCGCGCGTCGGCCAGGTGGTGTTCATGTCCGCAACGCCCGGACCCTACGAGCTGGGGCAGACCGGCGGCGAAGTCGTCGAGCAGGTCATTCGCCCCACCGGTCTGGTCGACCCGAAGGTCGTGGTCAAACCGACCCAGGGGCAGATCGACGACCTCATCCACGAAATCCGGCTGCGCGAAGACAGGGGCGAACGCGTCCTGGTGACCACGCTGACCAAGAAGATGGCGGAGGACCTCACCGACTACCTGCTGGAAAACGGCGTCCGCGTCCGCTACATGCACTCCGACGTGGACACGCTCAAGCGCGTCGAACTGCTGCGGCAACTGCGGCTGGGCGACTACGACGTGCTGGTGGGCATCAACCTGCTGCGCGAGGGGCTCGACCTGCCCGAGGTGTCGCTCGTCGCCATCCTCGACGCCGACAAGGAAGGCTTCCTGCGTTCGACGACATCGCTGATCCAGACCATCGGCCGTGCGGCGCGAAACGTCTCCGGCGAAGTGCACATGTACGCCGACTCGATCACCGACTCGATGCGCAACGCGATCGAGGAGACGGAGCGGCGCCGCGAAAAGCAGATCGCCTACAACACCGAGCACGGCATCGACCCGCAACCGCTGCGCAAGAAGATCGCCGACATCCTCGACCAGGTCCACGAAAATCAGTCGGAGGGCGGCGATGGGGCGGCCGGGGATGCCGCGGCCGCCGATGCGGCGCTGGCCGAACGGGCGAGCATCGAGGGCATGCCGAAGGCGCAGCTGCAGAAGCTCATCGACGACCTGACCGCCCAAATGGGCGCCGCCGCCCGCGAGCTGAAGTTCGAGTTGGCGGGCCGGCTGCGCGACGAAATCCACGACCTGAAGAAGGAGCTGCGCGGCATGGAGGAGGCCGGGCTGGAGTAGGCGCCGGGCGAACGGGGTTAGTGGCGGGGGATACTTTTGGGTCCGCATGAGATGCCCGCCACATTCGACGAGAGGCGTGATGACGTGCGCAGATGCTCGAAAATCAGTGAATGATCATTCGCGCACCGTCGGAAATGCCCGATCCGCCTGGCCCCGATTTTGCTAGTCTTGGGCAAAGGAACACGGCCCGAACGGCGCTTCCGACGTGCCCGGCCTGACGTTCCTCGCACCACCTCGATCGCACTGCGGCGATCTCGACAAAAATCAATCTCGAACCACCACCGAGTTTTGCGGAAGGCAGTTTTCATGAGCGCTTACCAGACCATCGTCGTCGGCACCGACGGCTCGAAGTCCTCGCTTCTTGCAGTCGAGCGCGCGGCGGGCATCGCCGCGGCGTTCGATGCGACCCTGGTCATCGGCTGCGCGTACTACGAGAACCAGGAAGCCGCTTCCTCGACGCTGCGCCAGGACTCCGTCCAGGTGCTCGGCGATGACCCGGCCCAGGAGAACCTGGCCACCGCCAAGAAGGCCGCCGAGGCCGCCGGCGCCAAGAACGTCGAGACCGAGGTCAAGGCCGGCTCCCCGGTCGAGGCCCTCATGACCCTGGTCAACGACCGCAACGCCGATCTGCTCGTCGTGGGCAACCGCGGCATCAACTCGCTGACCGGCCGTCTGCTGGGTTCCGTCCCGGCCGATGTCGCGCGTCAGTCCGACTGCGACGTCATGATCGTCCACACGGTCGCCTAACCCAGGTTTTTCGGCCACGTCTGCGGGAGTTTTTCCCGTGCGTGACGACGAAACCCCGGTCGCCCTTCGTTCGGGTGGCCGGGGTTTCGTCGTGTCGCATCTCGGCCTTGGGTTCTATCGGTCGTCGCAAAGCCCTGCCGGCCCGAGGGGCCGCTCAGCGTGCGGGGTCGAGCGGCGGCAGCGATTCGGGTTGCCCGTCTGCGACGACGGTGAGGCCCTGGGTGGCGCGGGTGAGCGCGACGTAGAGGTCCTGCAGGCCCTGGGGGGATTCGGCGACGATCGCGTCGGGGTCGACGAGGATGACTTCGTCGAATTCCAGTCCCTTGGCGGAGTCGACGTCGTGGACGGGGCATTCGACCCGCGCGCGGATGTCCTCGACGCGTGCGGCCGGGGCGATGACGGCGGTGAGGCGAGCGTCGTCGGATGCGTCGCGGACGATGGCGAGGGCGTCGGACAGGCTGCCGGTGCGCACGGGGGCGCGGCCGGTCGAGCGGATCGAACGCGGCGGCTCCGCGTTCGGCGCGATGCGCGACAGGACGTCGGCGGCGACGTCCATGATCTCCGACGGGGTGCGGTAGTTGATGGTCAGGCGATGCATGCGCCAGCGATCGCCGATGATCGGGCCCAGGGCGTCGTCCCAGCTTTCCGCGCCGGCCGGCGAACCGGTTTGGGCGATGTCGCCGACGATGGTCATCCAGCCGTTGGGGGAGCGGCGCCGGATCATGCGCCAGGCCATGGCCGACAGCTCCTGCGCCTCGTCGACGATGACGTGACCGTACGTCCATTCGCGGTCTTCGGCGGCACGGTCGGCGGTGCTGCGCACGTCGCGGTCGCGGTGGCGTTCGGCCAACGCCTCGGCGTCGATGAGGTCGTAGGCCATGAGGATCTCGGCGTCGGTTTCGTCGTCGAGCTCCTGGTGTGCCGAGCCGGTGAGGATGTCCAGCGCGTCCTGCGCTTCCTCGATCTGTCGCCGCCACCATTCGCGCTCGTCGCCGGTGTCGGAGACGCCGCCGAGCAATTCGGCGAGCTCATCCAGCAACGGCGGATCCGACGGGCCCATCGGCGTGCCCGGCTCGCGCAGCAGGGCGGCGCGGGTGGCGTCGTCGTACTCGACGGCGGCCGCGGCGATGCGGTCTTCGGACTCGAGCAGATCGACGAGCAGCTGCTCGGGGGTGAGCTCCGGCCACATGTCGTCGAGAAGCCCGGAAATGACCTCGTCGGCGTCGAGCTCGTCGCGCAG
The DNA here is from genome assembly GCF_001807025.1 of Corynebacterium sp. HMSC11E11. NCBI lineage: Bacteria > Bacillati > Actinomycetota > Actinomycetes > Mycobacteriales > Corynebacteriaceae > Corynebacterium > Corynebacterium sp. HMSC11E11. The sequence continues at coordinate 20,563 of NZ_KV787156.1, forward strand.
ATCCGCGACGTCGGTGATGGACAGCAGGTTTTCTCCGCCCAGCGGATCAGCGCCGATGCGGTCGGCCAACGCGCGCGCCAGCGACTCGAGGAGATGCTCGCGGAACAGGGGGCGGGCGAGGTTGTGCGGCTTGCGGGAGCGCCGGGCGCGGGTGCGGGCGGCGCGGATCATCGCGGGCGTGATGGTCAGTTCGACGCCGTCGAGCGTCACAGTCTCGTAGGCGTCGGGGTCGGGCTGCCGGTCGCGGACCGCCTGGCGCAGGATGTGCACCATCTCCGCCGACCCCTTCACCTCGCGGGTGGCCTGCGATTCCGCGCCCGTTCCGGATACGCCGGGGTAGAGGTCGGCGATGGTCCGCAGCACCACGCCGGTCTCGCCGAGGCTGGGCAGGACCCGCGAAATGTACTCCAGGAACGTCGTGTTGGGCCCGAGGATGAGCACGCCGGTCTTCGCCAGCTGATCGCGGTGCGTGTACAGCAGCCACGCCACGCGGTGGAGGGCGACGGCCGTTTTGCCGGTGCCGGGGCCGCCCTGGACGACCATGGCGCCGCGGCCGTTGTCTCGGATGATCAGGTCCTGCTCGCGTTGGATCGTTTCGACGATGCCGCGCATGTGGCCGGTGCGCGCCGAATCGATGACCTCGCGCAGCACCGCCTCGCCGCCGACGCCGTCTTCGATGCGTCGTTCGACCGGACCCTCGGCGTCGCCGCCCCGCGCGTCCGCCACCCCGGTCGTCCCGGTCGCGGCATCGGCGCCCGTCAGCCGCTCGTCGTCGATGGCCCGCACGGTGCGTCCGCGGGTGCGCAGGTGACGGCGCAGGGTCACCCCCTCCGGATGCGCGGTGGTGGCCAGGTAGAACGGACGGGCCTGCGGAGCGCGCCAATCCATCAACAGCGAACGGTAATCGTCGTCGGCGTCGGAAAGCCCCATGCGTCCGATGTACCGGCGATCCAGCTCGGGGGCGCCGGGCACGGGATTGTCGGGCTCGTCGTCGGCGACGTCGATGCGCCCGAACACCAGGCCCACCTCGGCGTGCCGGTACCGCTCCAGGTTGGCCTGCAGCCGCTGGTACTCCACCTCCCGCTCGACGCGGGCCTGCGGCTCCGGGTCGTCGTCGAGCATCACCGTGCGCAGGGCATCCTGGTCGCGGCGCCGCGCGGCGTCGAGATGCGCGTACACCTCGTCGAGATGTTCCTGCTCGGCGGGCAGATCCGGGTGCGGCACGTGCGCTCCAATCGTGGTCGGGGGAAAGCGCCATCTTACGCCACGCCCGTGCCGTTTCCACCGGGACGCGTGACGACGACCCCGCGTGACGGCATTCCCGCGTGACGACGATCCGGCCTGACGACGACCCCCGTGGGGCCCGATGCACACTCAAGACGCGAAACGGCCCGCCCACCTGACGTGGTGGACGGGCCGATCGTCTACGCGGAAGTGGCCCGCAGCCGGGCCCCGCATGCGGCGGGTGACCTACTTGAGGTTCTTGCGGGCCTTCTTGACCTGCTTGCGGGCCTGCTTGCGAGACTTCTTCAGCTGCTTGCGGGCCTGCTTGCGGGACTTCTTGGTCTCCTTCTCCGCGGTCTCGGCGGCGTCGGACAGCGACTCGCGGGCGGTGTCCGCGGCGTCGGACAGCGACTCGCGGGCGGTGTCGGCCGCACCGGCGAGGGTGTCGCGGGCATCCTCGGCGAAGGACTGCAGCGAGTCCTTCCAGTCGCCCTTGTTGTCGGCGATGTAGTCCTCGGCGCGGTGGAAGGCGACCTCAGACTTGTCCTGCAGATCGGCGCCGAAGTCCTGGGCCTTCTCCAGCCACTCGGAGGCGGTGCCCTTGATCTCCTCGGTGCGCTTCTCGGTCTCCGACTTGGTCGGCAGCGCCGCCTGCACCTTCTTGTTCACCTGCTTGCCGGCGTGCTCGGCGCGCCAGGCCAGGCCCGGCTTGCCGGCGGTGTCGGCGGTGGCCAGGAACAGGGCGCCGAGCAGGCCGACGTCGGTGAGGAAGCCGGTCTTGCGGGCCTTGCGCTCCTTCGGCTCCTGGGTCTCCCAGAACGAGTGGCGGGCCAGGGCTGTGGGCACCTGGACCAGGGCCAGGGCGGTCGCGGCGACGCGCGGGGCCTTGCCCAGGGCGTACATGGTGCCGGCGGCGACCTTCGTGCCCGCCACGATCTGCACCGAGGTCTTCGGGTTGCTGGGCAGGAAGGAGAGGTACTCGGCGGGCACGACGGTGCGGAGTCGCTTGGTCACCTCGTTGGCGCCCTCCACGTGGTCCTGCTGGTTCATGAGGGTGTCCACGCCATCTGCGATGAAGACCGAGGCCAGCATCGGACGGGCGAGCTTGCGGATCATTTTCTGGTCAACTCCTGGTTGTCGTGTCTGTCACGGTCGGGCCGGGCCGGTGTGAACGGTTCGGCGACCCATACGTCGAGTCTACGCGGCGTTCGATCTCCCGCCGGGGTTTCACCAACCCCGGTTGCGCCATTCCTCCAGGTGGGGGCGTTCGGCTCCCACGGTCGTATCCGAACCGTGACCGGGGTGGACGACGGCGTCGTCGGGGTAGGCGTCGAAAATGCGCTCTTCGACGTCCTGGAGCAGCTGCGAGAAGTTCTCCTGGTTGGTGGTTTTGCCCACGCCGCCGGGGAAGAGGGAGTCGCCGACGAACAGGTGGATCGGGGAATCGTCGGAGACGTCGTCGTCGGCGGCGTTCGACGGTTCGCCGCCGTCGAGGCCCAGGCCCACGCCGCCGCGGGTGTGGCCGCGCAGGATGAACGCGACCAGCGTCGCGCCGTCGCCGAAGGTGATCACGTCGCCCTGGTCGAGCAGACGGTCGGCGGGGACGTCGATGTCCGGGGAATCGAGCGTCGACGTCACGTGCTCCGCGCCCCATGCTTCGACCAGCTCCGGCAGCGCCTGCACGTGATCGCCGTGGGAGTGCGTGGTGACGATGGTCGTCACCGTCGCGCCGACCGCGTCGCACAGGTTCTTCAGATGCTCGGCCTCCGCGCAGGCGTCGATAAGCAAGGAACGTTCGGGAGCCCTCGTGTCGACCAGCAGGTGGCAGTTGTTGTCCATGTCGCCGACCGACGTCTTGTAGACGTCGATCGCGCCGACGCGGATGCGCTGGACCTCGTTGCGGGACAGGTCGCCGGTGTAATCGTCGTTGATGGTGACGTCGTGTGCTGTCATGGCCGCCAGGGTAGCCGTGGTTGACCGATCCCGCCGCGATCCGTTCGAACGAATGTATGAGTGATGTATCATCGCGGGGGATGCGGGGCCGCGACGAGCGCGGGGTTCCGCCGTCAACCGACGGATGCCGGCATAAGACCGTCAGAAGACCGACAAAAGAAAGGTGCGTGCGTTGGCCGAACGGCTCATCGTCCGTGGTGCCCGGGAGCACAACCTCAAGGGCGTCGACCTCGACCTGCCCCGCGACAAGATGGTGGTTTTCACCGGATTGTCGGGGTCGGGCAAATCGTCGTTGGCGTTCGACACGATCTTCGCGGAGGGGCAGCGCAGGTACGTCGAGTCGCTGAGTTCCTACGCGCGCATGTTCCTGGGGCAGATGGAAAAGCCCGAGGTCGAGCTGATCGAGGGCCTGTCGCCGGCGGTGTCCATCGACCAGAAGTCCACGAACCGCAACCCGCGGTCGACGGTGGGCACGATCACCGAGGTCTACGACTACCTGCGCCTGTTGTTCGCGCGCACGGGCACGGCGCATTGCCCGACCTGCGGCGAGGTCATTTCGTCGCAGGCGCCGCAGCAGATCGTCGACCAGGTGCTGGCGATGCCGGAGGGCACGAAGTTCCAGGTGCTGGCGCCGGTGGTGCGCACCCGCAAGGGCGAGTTCGTGGATCTTTTCGCCGAGCTGGCGTCCGAGGGGTACGCGCGCGTGGTCGTCGACGGCGAGATGCACCGGCTGACGGATCCACCGAAGCTGGAGAAGCAGGTCAAGCACGACATCGACGTCGTGGTAGACCGGTTGCAGGTCAAGGCGACGCAGAAGCAGCGCCTGGCGGATTCCGTGGAGACGGCGTTGCGGCTGGCCGACGGCGTCGTCGTCATCGACGCGGTCGGGCTTGACGACGACGACCCGAATCGCATGCGGCGTTTTTCCGAGAACATCTCGTGCCCGAACGGCCACCGCATCGACATCGAGGAGCTCGAGCCGCGGTCGTTTTCGTTCAACTCCCCGTACGGCGCCTGCCCGTCCTGCGATGGTCTGGGCACGAAGCTGGAGGTCGACGAGGACCTCATCGTGCCGGACCCGTCGAAGCCGGTGACCGAGGCGATCGAGCCGTGGAACCGGACGCTGAACAAGAAGTACTTCGAAAAGCTCGTCACCGGGTTGGCCGACGCCATGGGCTTCGACCCGCACACGCCGCTGCAGGATCTGACGAAGGCGCAGCGCAAGGCCCTGATGCGCGGGTCGAAGCACAAGGTCAGCGTCCGATACCGCAACCGCTACGGCCGAACCCGGCAGTACACCGCGCCGTTCGAGGGCGTCATGCCCTACCTGCACCGCAAGTTGGAGCAGGCGGACAGCGAGTCCCAGAAGGAGCGCTACCAGGGCTACATGCGCGAGGTCCCGTGTTCGGCGTGCAACGGCGCCCGCCTGCGCCCGGAGATCCTGTCCGTGACGCTGGAGGCGGAGGGTTTCGGCGAGAAGTCGATCGCCGGCCTGACGGACATGTCGGTGGCGAATTGCTCGGCGTTCCTCGATGCGTTGACCCTGGGTGCGCGCGAGGAGATGATCGCCGGCCGGGTGTTGCGCGAGGTGCAGGCGCGGCTGCGGTTCCTGCTCGACGTCGGCCTGGATTACCTGTCGCTGGCCCGCTCCGCCGGAACGCTGTCCGGCGGCGAAGCCCAGCGCATTCGCCTGGCCACCCAAATCGGCTCCGGCCTGGCCGGCGTCCTCTACGTCCTCGACGAGCCGTCGATCGGCCTGCACCAGCGGGACAATCACCGTCTGATCCAGACGTTGAAGAAGCTGCGGGATCTGGGCAACACGCTCATCGTCGTCGAGCATGACGAGGACACGATCCGGGAGGGCGACTGGCTCGTCGACATCGGACCACGCGCCGGCGAGTACGGCGGCGAGATCGTCTACTCGGGGACGCCGGACGGAATTTTCGACGCCGCCGATTCCATCACCGGCGAGTACCTGTCGGGCAAGCGGAAGATCCTGCCGCCGGAGAAGCGTCGCCCGGTCGATTTCGATCGGTTGGTGACGGTGCGCGGCGGGCGCGAGAACAACCTGAAGAACGTCGACGTCACCTTCCCGCTGGGCCTGTTGACTTGCGTCACGGGTGTGTCGGGGTCGGGCAAGTCGACGTTGGTCAACGAGATTCTGGCCAAGGTCATGGCCAACGAGCTCAACGGCGCCCGCCAGGTGCCGGGGCGGCATACCCGCGTCGAAGGGCTCGATCAGCTGGACAAGCTCGTCCAGGTCGATCAGTCTCCGATCGGTCGTACGCCACGGTCGAATCCGGCGACGTACACGGGCGTGTTCGACAAGATCCGCACGCTTTTCGCCGAAACGCAGGAGTCGAAGGTGCGCGGCTACAAGCCGGGGCGCTTCAGCTTCAACGTCAAGGGCGGCCGGTGCGAGGCGTGCCGCGGCGACGGCACGTTGAAGATCGAGATGAACTTCCTGCCCGACGTCTACGTCCCGTGCGAGGTCTGCGACGGCGCCCGCTACAACCGCGAGACGCTCGAGGTGCAGTACAAGGGCAAGAACATCGCCGAGGTTCTGGACATGCCGATCTCGGAGGCGGCGGAGTTCTTCGAGCCGATCCAGTCCATCGCCCGGTACCTGAACACGTTGGTCGACGTCGGCCTGGGTTACGTGCGCCTGGGGCAGGCGGCGACGACCTTGTCCGGTGGTGAGGCGCAGCGCGTGAAGCTGGCGGCCGAGTTGCAGAAGCGGTCGAACGGTCGGACGGTGTACATCCTCGACGAGCCGACGACGGGCCTGCATTTCGAGGACATCCGCAAGCTCATGCTCGTGTTGCAGGGCCTGGTGGACAAGGGCAACACGGTCATCGTCATCGAGCACAATCTGGACGTGATCAAGTCCGCTGATTGGATCATCGACATGGGGCCCGAGGGCGGCGACGGCGGCGGCACCGTGGTGACGCAGGGCACGCCGGAGGACGTCGCCGTGGTCGAAGCGTCTCACACGGGTCACTACCTCAAGCCGTTGCTGGAGGCCTAGCTGTTGTGTCCCGGTAGGTTGCGAGCGCCGACCACCGGGGACTCCAGCCGATCACGTTTCGGCAGCGCTACGGGGATAAGGCGCGCGGGCGCACCACCCGAATGCCAAACCACGGGGTCGGTGCCCACCCCGTGGTTTAGGGCCGAACAATTACCGACCCCGTGGTTTGGATCCCGTGGTTTGAGAATGTGTTGGCCGACCCCGCAGTTTGGAGCCCGAGGTTTGTTGCGCGGGGCAGTCGCCGGGGCATCATGGACGGTCGTTTCCGGGGCCTTTGAGTGTGGGGCCCAAGACGATCACAGGGACGGCCTTCCTTCTTTTTGCAGGGTTGGCCTTTCCTCTATTTGTCTGACCGTGGCTACCGCCGGATGTGGTGCTATCGCCGGATGTGGTGATGGCCCGGTAGGAAACGTTCGCAATCTACCGGGACACAGCAGTTAGACGACAAATGCAGCCTCTCGGTTTCGCGCCCTGGGCTTTTATCGGCGTTCACTCGGCGTGAGGCTGCATTTGTCGTATTCAGGTCCTTCTCGGCGCCCCCATCGGGTCTCCATCCGCCGGGTCTCACTCCATCCGCCGGGTCGCACTCCTTCCGGCTGTATCTCACGCGGTCTCCATCCGCCGGGTCGCAGGCGACCATCCAAGAAGGATGTGCTTGACGACGGCCGTCGCAAAGCCTGAAACGGCCCAAAGGGGGCCGACAAACCACGGGGCCACCACTCTCACGCCAAACCACGGGGTCTGAACCACGGGATCGATGACGACCCCGTGGTTTTGTGGCGCGGGGCAGTCTCCGGGGCGCGGGAACTAGCGGTCGGCGGGATCCACGTCGACCGGGCGGGCGTCCAGGTCCGCCCGGTCCGCCTTTTTGTCGCGGAGGCTGCGGGCGACGACCATGCCGAGCATCACCAGGCCGCACAGCAGGAACGCGGACACGCGGGTCAGACCCGTCATCGCCTGCATGTCGTAGAAGACCAGCTTGATCACCGCGACGCCGGCGATGACCAGGGACGCGGCCATGTTGGCGTCGACGTTGAGTCGCTTGGGGGCGAGCATCAGCCATGCGGCCGCGACCATCCAGCCGATGGACAGCAGGACGTGGGCGAGGCTGAAGCGCACGCCCGCCGACGTCAGGGTGATGATGACGGGCACCGCGGTGAGCAGCAGGCCAACCAGGCCGGCCGTCTTTTCGTAGTTGCCCGCGTGTTCGCGGTGGGCGACGGTGATCGCGATGAGGCCCAGGGCGATGACGCCGAGGAGCAACGCCGACAGGACGACGTTCGGGGCGTCGAGGACGCCGAGCTGGAAGCTGTGCTCGATGAGGTAGGACGGCGCGAACATGGTCAGCACCAGAGCCGGACCGTTGCACAGCAGGGCGACCGCGACCCACAGCGGCATCAGGCGCCGTCCCAACGTGGACCGGCGGAAGACGTACGTCCACACGAACGCGGCGGCGACGAGCAGTGCCGGCAGTCGGGTCCACGTTTCGTGGTTGTCTACGATGCCCAGGTGCAGCGCGGGCCAGGCCGCGGTGATGAAACCGGCCCAGCGGAGGGTGTTCATCCGCGGATCGGAGCGGTCCTTCCACGGGCCGAATCCGGCGGCGCCGATGGCCAATCCGAGGAGCAGCGCGACGGTGAGGGAGAACTTCTCGCCGGGGCCGACGATCGACAAGATGATCACCGTCGGCCATGCGAGCGCGTACAGGGTCGCCAGCTGGAGGCCGCTGCTTCCCGGGGTGGTCGCGTGGGGTGCCGGTGCGGCCGGGTCTGCGCCGGCGGAAGGGGTTACGAGGGTGTTCCCCTCGATGACGGTGTCGTCGAGGAACTCCGGCACCGCGATGGCGATGCCGATGGCGATGAACGCGGCAACCCCCAGCCAGCCGGGCTCGGTGGAGTCCAGCACCACGATGGAACCGACGAGGTAGAACCCGGCGGCGTTCTTCGAGACCATGCTGCGCTTGGGACGGTCGCGCCAGACCCACGCCACGACGAGCGAGGGGATCAAGAGTGCCGGTAGGACGGCGTACGGGTCGGCGTCGTCGGAACGCGGCCACACGGTAACGAACGCGGCCAGGTACGTTACGACGAACCCGACCATGAGGAAGGCGACGGAATTCCACACCCGAGCGGCGAGGAAGCCCAGTCCCATCACGCCGAGAAGCACCAGCGTGCCGAGCCAGTTCGGCCACCATTCCAGTCCCTGGACCAGTGTCGCGGTGGTGACGTGGGCGGTGATCACGGCGGCCGATCCCGCTGCGGTCACGCCGGCGTTGTCGGGGTCCTTGCGGTGGACGACGACGGCGGTGACCGCGAGGACGGTCGCCAACGCGTACGCCAGGATCACGCGACCCAGCGGCCCGAGCAGGCCGGACTGGATGGCGAAGGCGACCAGAAGGATGATGCCCGACACGGTGATGAAGGCGCCGACGCCGGCGGTGACCCTCAGGACGATCTTCTCGTCCTCCCACCATGGGTGATCGCGGGTTTGGCGCCGGGGCGTGATCAGTTCCGGCGGACGAGCGGCGAAGGGAGTCGGGGGTTGCTGCGGCTGCTGCGGTTGCTGCGGCTGGAAGAATCGTTGGGGCCGGAGACTCTGCTGGGGCCCCAACGGCGACGGTTGCTGGGGCCCCAACGGCGACGGTTGCTGGGGTGGCTGCGGTGCCGACGGCTGCAATGGCGGCTGCTGCGGCGGCTGGCCCGCCACCGGCTGCTGCGGCGTCGGCGTCGGCATCGGCTGCCCGGGCGCTGGACCCGCGGTGCGGCTCCGTGCGAGGGGATGCTGCCGCTGCGGCCCAGGTGGCATCGGCGGCAGGGACCACTCGGGCCTGGACTCGGCGCCCCACGTGCCGGCCGAGTCCGCGGCGGCGTCGGAGTCGCCGGGAGCGGCGCCCGTGGCATCCGCCGCAGCTGCGGTGGTGCCGTCGGTTCCGGGCGTGCCATCGGTCATCTGCAGGTCGCCGCGCAGGTCCTTCGCCACTGCAGCGACGCGGTCGGCGGCGTCGGCGAGGTCCGCGAGTGCGTCGGCGAGGCGACGGTTGCGGTCGTCTGGCGTGTTCATGATCACGACAATACGTTCGCGTCCTTAACCACGCCCCGCGTCTTTCCGCGGCCGGGACGGGGGGGGATATGCGAAACCCGCCCCGGAGTCGTTCCGGGGCGGGTGTCACCGCCGTGTGGCGGCGTGTGCGGGCGGGTGCGCCGTCGTCACGCCCGCACGTGGCTTCTGCTGCTTGACGACGACGTCTACTTCTTCACGATGGTGATGGACCATTCGGCGTCGCCGACGACCTTGAAGTCCTTGACGCCGTGGCCTTCGGTGGCGGCCCAGCGCGGGATGGACTCGGTGCCCTGGGTGCAGTCGAAGCCGATGACGAGCTCGTCGCCGGTGTTGAGCTCCTCCATCTTCTGCTTCGCTTCGATGAGGGGGAAGGGGCAGACTTCGCCGTTGGTCTCGAGAACGTGGGTGGCCATGGTGGTTCCTTTCGGGGGAAGAGCGGAAATGCTGATTCTCGTGGTCGGTGGGGCCTTGCGCCGCCGGTGAGCCGCTTGCGGGTTTGCGGGCGCATCGCCTCCGAGGCGCTTAGGCGTTGACCTTCGCGGTATCGGCGTCGGACACGGCGGTCTCGTCGGCGGCGTCCGTGGTGCCGGTGCGGGAGAACGCGGCGCGCAGGGACTCGGGCAGGAGGGGCTTGCGCATCAGGTAGATGCGTGCGGCCAGGCCCGCGCCGAGGGCCATCGCGGCGAGCGAGACCCAGCCCTGCCAGGAGAACAGGCCGGTGGCGACCATGCCGTTGCCGACGGTGCAGCCGCCGGCCAGCACGGCGCCGACGCCCATGAGCACGCCGCCGCCGACGGAACGCTGCGCGATCTGGGCGTTGGGGACGCGGACGCGGAACTCGCCGGAGACCTTGGCGGCGATGTAGGAGCCGACGATGATGCCGAGCACCAGCAGGGTGCCCCAATTCATGTATTCGGCGTCGCCGGTGCCGAACCAGCCGACGAGGTGGGCAGACGGCGTGGTGATGCCCAGTCCGGAGTTGCGGCCGGTGGCCTGCGACAGCGGCCAGGCGATGACGCCGATGACGCCGACGATGGCGGCGGTGGTGAACAGACCCCAGGGCTTCTCGGCCAGCAGGTGGGCCAGGCCGGTCTTGCGCGGGGGCAGGCCGGGGATGTCGATCTTGGGCTTGGAGACCTCGCGGTAGACGAGCCAGGCGGTGACGGCGACCAGGGCGATGAGCGGCACGAACACGGGGACGCCGAGGTCGCCGTGGATGGTGCCGGTGCCGATGGTGTGGTCGCGGGCGGCGTCGGTGAATCCGGCCAGGGGGCCGATCTTCATGAAGGCGGCGGTGGCGGCGTAGGCGACGAGGGCGAGCCACGAGCCGACGAGGCCCTCGCCGGCGCGGTACCAGGTTCCGGTGGCGCATCCGCCGGCGATGACCATGCCGTAGCCGAAGATGAGGCCGCCGACGATGGAGGCGACGGGGGCGAAGCCCTGGTCGCGCAGTGCGATGACGTCGGCGCCGGCGAGCGCCCAGTAGCCGACGGCGTGAACCGCGATGACGAGCATCAGGGCGGTGAAGCCGCGCATGGACTTGGTCAGCCAGAGGTCGCGGAGGAATCCAGTGACGCAGAAGCGTCCGCGCTGGAGCACGTAACCGAGGATGGTCCCGAGGACCGCTCCCGTGAGGAGCATGCGAATGCACCGTCCTGTTCATCGTTTCCCGGTCTGGCTCGGCGCCGGTCCGGGGAGGGCGAAATACTTGAAAACGCTTGCCGACGCTCATGCGTGGGTCAGGCGCGGCGGCCACGTTACATGCAGACGAACAAGTCTGTCTAGTCCGATCTGTCTATCTTTTATTCATGCTGGCTCAAAGGAGTTTGGCGTGCGACTCGCCGGCTTGTGTTTTGGCTGATCGGGGGAGGCCGTGCTATCTTCGTCCGTACGACCGCCAAGCGGCGGCGCTTCATTGCGCCATCGCCTTGGTAGCGAAGAGGAGAGAATCCCACCCTGGGTGCGCCGAAGAACCATGGTTGCGCCGGGGTCGACCCGATGGGGCGAAGAAGGCCGATGCGGCCCGTGCGCCCGTCAACATCGGAAGGCGTCGTGGCCCGTTTCCCGGGTCGCCTCGCGTGGCTTCCCTCGTACATTTGCTTCCGGCGGTTCGGCACCGAAATGTACAGGCACTACCTAGGAGGCCACATCAGCGCTGAAGCTCGCATCAACGAGCGAATCCGAGTTCCCGAAGTCCGACTCGTCGGACCCGGTGGTGAGCAGGTCGGCATCGTTCGCACGGATGACGCCCGCAAGCTCGCGTACGAAGCCGATCTCGACCTCGTCGAGGTCGCGCCCAACGCGAAGCCGCCGGTCTGCAAGATCATGGACTACGGAAAGTTCAAGTACGAGCAGGCCCAGAAGGCCCGGGAAGCTCGCAAGAACCAGCAGCAGACTGTGGTCAAGGAACAGAAGTTCCGGCCGAAGATCGACGATCACGACTACGAGACGAAGAAGGCCAACGTGGTCCGCTTCCTCGACAAGGGGTCGAAGGTCAAGGTCACCATCATGTTCCGCGGCCGCGAGCAGTCGCGCCCGGAGCTCGGTTTCCGCCTGTTGGAGCGCCTCGCCGAGGATGTCAAGGAACACGGCATCGTCGAGACGCGCGCCAAGCAGGACGGCCGCAACATGACGATGGTCCTGGGGCCGGTCCGCAAGGGCAACAAGAAGTAGCCGGCCAACGGCCGGAATGACGCGAACCGGGATGCGGCAGGCATCCCCGGGCGGACCACCGCGCCCCGAAAACGGGCGTCGCGACGATTCCGGACAACAAGATTTCGAAAAGGACGCGAAACACCATGAAGCAGAAGACCCACAAGGGCACCGCCAAGCGCATCAAGGTCACCGGCGCCGGCAAGCTCCGCCGCGAGCAGGCCAACCGCCGCCACCTTCTCGAGGGCAAGCCCTCGACCCGCACCCGCCGCCTGAAGGGCACCACCGACGTCGCCAAGGCCGACGAGAAGCGCATCAAGCGCCTCCTGGGCAAGGCGTAAGCGCCTCCCACTGCCCGTGATCCCCGGCCAGGGCGCCGGGGACCGGATAACGAACACAACATCCGTCAGATAAGTAAGGAAGTATCAACGTGGCACGTGTGAAGCGGTCCGTCAACGCCAAGAAGAAGCGTCGCGAAGTTCTCGATTCCGCCAAGGGCTACCGCGGCCAGCGCTCCCGCCTGTACCGCAAGGCCAAGGAGCAGATGCTCCACTCGAAGACCTACGAGTTCCGCGACCGCCGTCAGCGCAAGGGCCAGTTCCGCAAGCTGTGGATCCAGCGCATCAACGCCGCCGCCCGCGCCAACGGCATGACCTACAACCGTTTCATCCAGGGCCTGGCCCTGGCCGGTGTCGAGGTCGACCGCAAGAACCTGGCCGAGCTCGCCGTCAACGACGCCGCCGCCTTCGCCGCCCTGGTCGAGACCGCCAAGGCCGCGCTGCCGGAGGACGTCAACGCCCCGGCCGCCAAGTAGGCGTTCGCTCTCGCGTACTCTCGTCGTCATGGCTGACGACTTCCGACGACCCGTGGAGACCTTCACCGCAAGGACTCCGCGGGTCGTTTCGGCTTCGAAGCTCCACCGGGCCGCGGCCCGTCGCAAGGCGGGGCGGTTTCTGGTGGAGGGTTTCAATTCCGTCGATGCGGCGCTGCGGGCGGGTGCGGTCGTCGAGGTCTTCGCCACCGACTCGGCGATCGATCGTCACCGCGAATTGCTCGACGAGGCGGTGGCTTCGGGGCGCCCGGTGTCGATCATCGATGATTCGGCGGCGGCGTCGCTGTCCGAGACCGTCACCACCGCCGGCCTGTTCGCCGTGTGCGCCTCCGATGCGGCGCTGTCGCCGATGGAACGCGCCATCGCAGCCGGCGTCGAGTCGGGCGTGCTCGTCGTGCCCGTCGAATGCAATGACCCGGGCAATGCGGGCACCATCATCCGCATGGCCGACGCGCTCGGCGCCGGGGGCGTCATCCTCGCCGGCGATTCCGTCGATCCGCTCGGCGGCAAGGTCGTGCGTTCGTCGGCGGGGTCGGTATTCAATGTGCCGGTGGCCCGCGAGCGTGACGTGGATGCGGTCTTGCGTGCGGTGGCCGAGGCCGGCTTTACGACGTTGGCCACCACGATGGACGCCGACGTGGTCCTGGGCCGCGATGAGCTGCCGACGGGTCCGGTGGCGTGGTTGTTCGGCAACGAGGCCCATGGTTTGCCGGGCGACGTCCTGGCGGGGGCGGGCGCTCGGGTGTCCATTCCCATTCGCGGCGGCGCCGAGTCACTCAATCTGGCGACCGCCGCGGCGATGTGCCTGTGGGAGACGGCCCGGGGCCAGTAGCCCGCCGGGGTGCACCGGGCGCCGTGGCGTCACGCCGACCGTCGTAAAGCAATGACGACGCGATGACGAAGCAACGGTGACGGCGTCGGCCCGGGCGGTGACGGTGCCGCTCCGGGGGAGCGGCTATGATTGCCCGTTGTCAAGAACGGGGTCGGCGCGCCCCAGCGTGCGCCAGCCCCGTCGTCCCCGCCGACGAAGAAATGGGCACCTGACGTGAGCGACACCCCCACCTCCATCGATCTGTCCGAGGAAGCGCTGAACGCCGCCGCCGCCGCCGCGAAGGCCGCGTTCGCCGAGGCCTCCGACCTGGCCCAGCTCGCCGAGGCGCGCCGCGCGCATCTCGGCGACGACGCCCCGATCCCGCAGGCCCGCCGCGCCCTCGGTTCGATTCCGAAGGCCGAGCGCAAGGACGTCGGACGCCGCGTCAACGTGGTGCGCGGCGCGGTGGAGAAGGAATTCGCGCAGCGCCAGGCGGTGCTGGAGGAAGAGGACGCGGCGCGTCGGCTCGTCGAGGAGCGCATCGACGTCACCGTCGACACCACCCGCGGCCAGCGCGGCGGCATGCACCCGATCACCATCCTGTCGGAGCAGATCGGCGACATTTTCGTGGGCATGGGCTGGGAGATCGCCGAGGGGCCGGAGGTCGAGGCCGAGTACTTCAACTTCGACGCCCTGAACTTCCTGCCCGATCACCCGGCGCGCACGCTGCAGGACACCTTCCACATCGCCCCGGCCGGGTCGCGGCAGGTGCTGCGCACGCACACGTCGCCGGTGCAGGTGCGCACCATGCAGGAACGCGACCTGCCCATCTACGTCATCTGCCCGGGCCGTACGTTCCGCACCGATGAGCTCGACGCCACCCACACTCCGGTGTTCCACCAGGTGGAGGGGCTGGCCATCGACAAGGGCCTGACCATGGGCCACCTGCGCGGCACCCTCGACCACATGGCCAAGGAACTGTTCGGGCCGGACACCCGTACCCGCATGCGCCCGAACTACTTCCCGTTCACCGAGCCCTCGGCCGAGGTCGACGTCTGGTTCCCCAACAAGAAGGGCGGCGCCGGCTGGATCGAGTGGGGAGGCTGCGGCATGGTCAACCCCAACGTCCTGCGCGCCTCGGGCATCGACCCGGAGGAGTACTCGGGCTTCGCGTTCGGCATGGGCCTGGAGCGCACCGTGCAGTTCCGCAACGGACTGTCCGACATGCGCGACATGGTCGAGGGCGACGTTCGCTTCACCCAGCCGTTCGGCATCCGCGGTTAATCGGCACACCCACCACTCGAAGGAGAATCGCTTCCATGTTCATCCCGCAGTCCTGGGTCACCGACGTCGTCGCCGCGGCCAATCCCGGCTGGTCCGTCACGCCCGATGAGCTCGACGCAGGTTTCGTCCGCGTCGGCTTCGAAACCGAGGGCCATGAGCCCCTGCCTCCGGTCACCGGTCCGCTGGTCTTCGGCCGCGTCACCGAGATCGAGGAGTTGACCGAGTTCAAGAAGCCGATCCGCTTCTGCATGGTCGACGTCGGCGAGGCCAACGGCACCGGCGAGCGGCAGGGCATCATCTGCGGCGCCCGCAATTTCGCCGAGGGCGACGTCGTCGTGGTGGCGCTGCCGGGTGCGGTGCTGCCGGGCGATTTCGCCATCGGCGCGCGCAAGACGTACGGGCGGATTTCCGCCGGCATGCTGTGCTCGGAGGCCGAGTTGGGGCTGACCACGCAGTCCGCCGGCATCATCGCGCTGCCGGAGTCGGTGCTTGACGACGCCGACGTGGAGATCGGAGCCGACGCGCGGGCCTTCCTCGGCCTGGACGACGAGCTGTTCGAGGTCAACGTCACCCCGGACCGCGGTTACGCGCTGTCGGTGCGCGGTCTTGGCCGCGAGATCTGCTCGGCGTTCGACGTCGAGTTCGCCGATCCCGCCGACGTCGAGCCGATTGCGGCGGAGGGGTCGGTCCTGGATCTGGAGGTGCGCCCGGAGACCGACGCCGTGCGCTTCGGCCTGCGTCGCGTCACCGGCGTCGACCCGAAGGCGACGACTCCGTGGTGGATGCGCCGCCGCCTGTTTCTCGCCGGCCAGCGCAGCGTCAACCTGCCGACGGACATCACCAACTACGTCATGCTGCTGCTGGGCCAGCCGATGCACGCCTTCGACGGCGGTGCGATCTCCGGTGGCCTGACGGTGCGCAACGCCGTGGCGGGGGAGACCCTGACCACGCTGGATCACGTCGAGCGCAAGCTCGATCCCGAGGACGTCGTCATCTGCGACGACTCCGGCATCCAGTCCCTGGCCGGCGTGATGGGCGGCCTGACCTCCGAGATCGCCGACGGCACCACGGACGTGCTGTTCGAGGCGGCCATCTGGTCGCCGCTGCGGGTGTTCCGCACCGGCCGCCGTCACAAGCTGTCGTCGGAGTCGTCGCGCCGATTCGAGCGCAACGTCGACCCGGCCCTGGTCGAGCCGTCGCTGGACCTGGCGTGCCGCCTGCTCGCCGAGCTTGGCGGAGGCGCCGTGGAGCCGGGCCGCACCCTCGTGGGCGACGTGCCGCAGCCGGCGACCATCGAGTTCCCGGTCGACCGTCCGTCGCGGGTGGCCGGCGTCGACTACTCCCGCGAGACGGTCATCGGCCGCCTCGAGGAGGTCGGCTGCTCCGTGGAGGCCTCTTCCTCCGACGACGACACCCTGCTGGTGACCCCGCCGACGTGGCGCCCCGACCTGACCATGCCGGCTGACCTGGCGGAGGAGGTCCTGCGCCTCGAGGGGCTGGAGGACATCCCGGTGGTCCTGCCGGTGGCCCCGGCCGGCCGTGGCTTGACCCCGCGCCAGCAGCTGCGCCGCAACGTCGGTCACGCGCTGGCCCACAACGGGTACCTGGAGATCCTCCCGACCCCGTTCACCGCCAACGACGTCTTCGACGAGTGGGGCCTCGACGCCGACGACCCGCGCCGCAACACCGTGAAGGTGATCAACCCGCTGGAGAGCGATCGCGCGCAGCTGGGCACCACCCTGCTGCCGGCGATGCTCGATTCCCTGCGCCGCAACGTCTCCCGCGGCCAGGTGGATCTGGCGCTGTACGGCGTGGAGCAGGTCAGCGTGGTCCGCGGCGACGGTCGTTCGCCCATGCCGTCGACCGCCGGACTGCCCGACGCCGAGGAGCTGCGCGTTCTGCGGGAATCCCTGCCGGAGCAGCCGCTGCACGTCGCCGCGGTGGCCTGCGGCCAGATCGAGCTGGACACCCCGTGGGGGCCGGGCCGCGCCTACTCCGCGGCCGACGCCATCGAGGCCGCGCGCATCATCGCCCGCGCCGCCGACGTCGAGCTGGAGATCCGCAACGCCGAGCACCTGCCGTGGCACCCGGGCCGTTGCGCCGAGCTGAGCGTCGACGGCCGAGTCGTCGGTTACGCCGGCGAGCTGCACCCGAAGGTCATTTCCGCCGCCGGCCTGCCCGAGCGCACGTGCGCCCTGGAGATCAACCTGGATGCGCTGCCGCTGGAGGAGCACCTGCCCGCGCCGGTGCTCAGCCCCTTCCCGGCCGTGCACCAGGACCTGGCGCTGGTCGTCTCCGACGAGGTCCCGGCCTCCGCCGTCGAGGCCACGGTCCGCGAAGGCGCCGGCGATCTGCTCGAGTCGATCCGCATCTTCGACGTCTACCGCTCGGAGCAGCTCGGCGAGGGGCGTCGTTCCCTGACGTTCTCGCTGCGCTTCCGCGCCACGGACCGCACGCTCACCGAGGACGAGGCCTCCGAGGGGCGCCTGGCCGCCATCGAGCTGGCCAAGCAGCGACACGACGCGGAGCTGCGCGGCTAGGTCCGCGCGTCCCTGCGGCGATTCGGGGCCGGGCGCGCGCGGCCCGTGCACAGATTGCCCCGGGCCCGCATGTTCCTGCGGCCATTCGACACGGCACGCCGATGCGATGAATATCTTGCATCGGAGTGAATATCCGTGTTGAATGGCCGCATGAGCATTTCAGTGGCGATCGCGGGAGCGACGGGTTACGCCGGAGGAGAAATCCTCCGGCTGCTCCTTTCGCACCCCGCTCACCTGTCCGGCGAATTGACCATCGGCGCGTTGACGGGCGCCTCCAACGCCGGCGCCCGCGTGGGGGACATCATGCCCCACCTCGCGCCGCTGGCCGACCGCCGCATCGAGGAGACCAACGGCGACACCCTCGGCGGCCATGACGTCGTCTTCCTCGGCCTGCCGCACGGTCATTCGGCGGCCATCGCCGAGCAGCTCGGCGACGACGTCACCATCATCGACTGCGGAGCCGATTTCCGGCTGTCCGACGCCGCCGAGTGGGAGCACTACTACGGTTCCCCGCACGCCGGGACGTGGACCTACGGCATTCCGGAGCTTCCGGGCCAGCGCGACAAGATTGCGGGCTCCAACCGCATCGCCGTGCCCGGTTGCTTCCCGACGGGCGCCTCCATCGCGCTGTACCCGTCGCTGTCGGCGGGCCTGGTCGAGCCCGACTTCTCCGTCGTGTCCATCACGGGCACGTCCGGGGCGGGCAAGAAGGCCGCCGTGCCGATGCTCGGCTCGGAGGTCATGGGCAACCTCAAGGCGTACAACACCGCGGGCCGCCACCGGCACACCGCCGAGTTCCGGCAGAACCTCGGCGTCTTCGCCGACGACGTCAACGTCAGCTTCACGCCGGTGCTCGCCCCGACGTCGCGCGGCATCCTCACCACGGCCACCGCGCCGTTGGCGGACGCCGGAGTGACCACGGACTCGGCCCGCGAGGCCTATGCCGCCGAGTTCGACGGCGAGCCCTTCGTCCAGCTGCTCGCCGGGGGCCTTCAGCCGCAGACGAAGTCCGTCATCGGCTCGAACCTGGTGCAGGTGCAGGTCGAGGTCGACGAGCGCGCCGGTCGCCTGCTGATCACGTCGGCCATCGACAACCTGACCAAGGGCACCGGCGGCGCCGCCGTGCAGTGCATGAACCTCATCATCGGCCAGCCGGAGACGGCCGGCCTGCCGTTGGCGGGTGTTGCGCCGTGACCGCCGAGAAGTTTTCCGTCGCCGACGCGACCGTCGGCGGGACCGTGGAGTTCGGTC
This sequence comes from Corynebacterium sp. HMSC11E11, assembly GCF_001807025.1. Classification (NCBI taxonomy): domain Bacteria; kingdom Bacillati; phylum Actinomycetota; class Actinomycetes; order Mycobacteriales; family Corynebacteriaceae; genus Corynebacterium; species Corynebacterium sp. HMSC11E11. The sequence goes on from NZ_KV787156.1 coordinate 39,198, forward strand.
CCGAGTGCGGCGGCGTCGTCGCCCCGCGGGGGTTCCGCGCCTCCGGCATCACCGCCGGCATCAAGGCCTCGGGCAAGCCGGACATGGCCCTGGTGGTCAACGACGGCCCGAAGAAGACCGCGGCCGCCGTGTTCACCCGCAACCGCGTCGTCGCCGCGCCGGTGACCGTCACCCGGGATCACATCGGGGACGGTTCCATCACCGCCGTGCTGCTCAATTCGGGCAACGCGAACGCCTGCAACGGTCGCCCCGGCGTCGAGGACGCCCTGCGGTCGTGCGAGTCGCTTTCCGACGAGCTCGGGGTGCCCGTGACCGACATCGCCGTGTGCTCGACGGGCCTCATCGGCGATCGCCTGCCGATGGATACGATCCTCGGCGGCATTGAGCCGCTGGTCGGGGGCCTCTCCGGTGATAACGTCGCCGGGCGCGCCGCGGCCACCGCGATCATGACGACGGACCTCGTCGACAAGCAAGCGGTTCGCCGCGCCGATGGCTTCACCGTCGGGGCGATGGGCAAGGGCGTCGGCATGATCAGCCCGTCCATGGCCACGATGCTCGGCGTGCTGACCACCGACGCCGACATCACGCCGGAGATGGCGCACGCCGCGCTGGCCGCCGCCTCCGAGAAGACGTTCAACCGACTCGACATCGACGGTTCGACGTCCACCAACGACACCGTGCTGCTGCTGGCCTCGGGCGCCTCCGGGTACGTGCCGACCCAGGAGGAGCTCGACGCCGCCGTGCTGGCCGTCTGCGACTCCATCGCCGCGCAGATGCAGGGCGACGCCGAAGGCGTGACCAAGCGCGTCGCCATCACCGTCACAGGCACCGGCGGAGAAGACGACGCCCTGGTCGCCGCGCGCATCATCGGCCGCGACAACCTGTTCAAGTGCGCGATGTTCGGCTCCGACCCGAACTGGGGCCGCGTGCTCGCCGCCGTGGGCGTCGCCCCGGTGGCCATGGACCCGGAGCACATCACCGTGTCCTTCAACGGCCACGTCGTCTGCCGCGACACCGGCGGCACCCCCGACGCCCGCGACGTCGACCTGTCCGGCTCCGACATTCACGTGGAAGTCGACCTGGGCACCGGCGACGGGGGATCGGCGACCGTGCGCACCACCGACCTCTCGCACGATTACGTGCACATCAACTCGGCGTACTCGACGTAAGGAAGGCCGCCACCCATGAGTCCCTTCAGCGGAAACCTCACCGAGGACCTCACCCCGGAACACCGCGCCCACGTGCTGGCCGAGGCCCTGCCGTGGCTGCAGCACCACCGCGACAAGGTCGTCGTGATCAAGTACGGCGGTAACGCCATGACCGACGACCGTCTCAAGGCGGCGTTCGCGCGGGACATGGTGTTCCTGCGCACCGTCGGCATCAAGCCGGTCGTCGTCCACGGCGGCGGGCCGCAGATCTCCTCGATGCTGCGTCGGCTCGGCCTGGACGGCGAGTTCCGCGGCGGCTTCCGCGTCACCACGCCGGAGGTCATGGAGGTCGTGCGCATGGTGCTCTTCGGCCAGGTCGGCCGGGAACTCGTGGGCCTGATCAACGCGCACGGCCCGCTGGCGGTGGGCACCTCGGGCGAGGACGCCGGACTGTTCACCGCCGAGAAGCGGCTCGTCGATGTCGGCGGCGTGCCCACGGACATCGGCCTCGTGGGTGACATCGTGGAAGTCAAGTCGGAATCCTTGTTCGACCTCATCGACGCCGGCCGCATCCCGGTCGTGTCCACCATCGCCCCGGGCTGCGACGGCGAGGTCTACAACGTCAACGCCGACACCGCCGCCGGCGCCCTGGCCGCGGCGCTGGGAGCCGAACGCCTGATCATCCTGACCAACGTCGAGGGCCTGTACACCAACTGGCCGGACAAGGGGTCTCTCGTCTCGCAGATTTCCGCCAACGACCTGCGCGACATCATCCCGGGCCTCGACGCCGGCATGATCCCGAAGATGGAGTCCTGCCTCCACGCCGTGGACAACGGCGTCAAGGCCGCGCACGTCATCGACGGCCGCCAGCCCCACTCCGTCCTGCTGGAGTTGCTCACCTCCGGCGGCATCGGCACGATGGTGCGGCCCGGCGACGGAACGCTCGGCGACGATCCGGGCGCCCGCGCCCTGCGCGCCGCCATGGAGGACCCGGAGGAGGCGCAGGCCAACGCGGCCGCGGCCGCC
>NZ_KV787157.1:0-38519 GCF_001807025.1 Corynebacterium sp. HMSC11E11
GTTTGTCCTTGGGGTGCGGGGCCCGTCTTTTTTGCGTGTGGCGCGTTAGTCGTCGTCCGCAGTTGCGTTGCCACGCGCCAAATAATCGCGGATGCGGCCGATGCCCTCCTCGAGGACTTCGCGTCGCTTGCAGAAACCGAACCGCACCAGATCCCGCCAACGCGGGTCCTCCGGATCTCCGACGAAGGCCGGAACCGGAATGGCTGCCACGCCGACCTTCTCCGGAAGGGCTCGGCATGTCTCCATGGCATCTCCGAGCCCGAGGGGCGACACGTCGGCGACGACGAAGTATCCGCCATCGGCGCCGTGCACCTCGAGGCCGAGCTCGCGCAGACCGGACACGAGCAGATCCCGATTCGAGGCGAGCTCGGCGGCCATCGCGTCGACCCACTCGCCGCATTCGTCCAGGCCCCGCGCCACGGCTGGCTGCACGTGCGTGACGCCGACGTAGCTGAGGAACTGCTTCGCCGTGGTCACCGCGGACAACACCTCCGGACAGCCGAGCACCCACCCCGTCTTCCATCCCGTGACGTTGAACGTCTTCGCGGCGGAGGAAACGATGACGCACCGATCGCGCATGCCGTCCAAGTCGGAGATGGAGAGGTGCGGATGGCCGTCGTAAAGCAAACGCTCGTACACCTCGTCCGCCAGGACGAACGCGCCCGAACCACGGGCCACGTCGGCGATCGCCTCGAGTTCGCCTCGGGTGAAGATGGTGCCCGTCGGGTTGTGTGGGGTGTTGATGATGATCATCGTGGTGTCATCGCGGACGGCGGCGCGCAGCGCGGCGACATCGAGGCGCCACCCGTCGTCGCCGGCGACCAGAGGCACGGCGGTCCACTCCGCGCCGGCGAGGATGGCCGCGGCCCGGTAGGAGTCGTAGAACGGCTCGATGAGCACCACGTGTGCGCCGGGCTCGACGATGCCGAGCACGGCGGCCGTTATGCCCTCGGTGGCGCCGACGGTGACCAGACACTCGGTATCGGGATCCCAGGCCTGCCCCAGGCGGCGACGACGGTCGTCGCAAATCGCGCGACGCAACTCCCCGGTGCCCCGCCCGGGCGCGTACTGATTCTCGCCTCGGCGGATCGCGTCGACTGCTTCGTCGAGCATGACCTGCGGTCCGTCACGGTCCGGGTAACCCTGCCCCAGGTTGATGGCGCCGGTCTCTTGCGCCAGACGGCTCATCGTGGCGAAAATCGTCTCGCCCAGCGGGCGCAAGCGGCGCACGGTGGGGTCCGAATCGGACGTGCTCGTGGGGTCGGTGCTCATGGACACGACGGTAGGCGAATCGCGGTTTGCGGGTGGCAGGATCCGGATCCGCGCGAGCTGGCACAATATGCGGCATGAGTGACCCCATTTCCGGCTTCGATGCCCGGCCCGATTACGATGCCGCCGCCGAGGGCTTCACGCCCGTGACCACCGACGCCGGCAAGCTGCGCCAGTTGGTGGACTACCTGGAGGAACACGTCCCCGCCTACTCGACGACGGTCCCCGTTCCGTGGGAGGGCTCCGCCGACGAGGTCGCCGCCGCTCGGGCCGCGGCGAACGACCGCGCCGCCCGGCTGCCGGACCACATCGTCCATGCGTCGATGCTCGTTCTCGGCGCCGGCGTCGACCACACGCTTCCGTTCGTGGCCTATGACGGCGCCACCGCGTCGTTCGATGATGGAGTCGTGTCGGGGGAGGCCGCGGAGATCCCGGTGCGCGTTTTCGTCCCGAAGAATCCGACGGGCGCCGTGGTCGTCGCGGCGCACGGCGGTGCCTGGTGGATGGGCGACGGCAGCGCCCGCGACGGCGTCTTCGGCCCTGATTGCGCGGCGCTGGCCCAGCGCTCCGGGGCGGTGGTCGTCGACGTCGACGTGCGTCTGGCCCCCGAACACCCGATGCCGGCTGCGGCGGAAGATCTCGTCGCCGTCGTGCGGTGGGTGGCGGAGCAGGCTGCGGCACCGGCGGGGCAGCGGGATCGATTGCTTTGCGACGTCCCGATCGACGCGTCGAAGATCGTCCTGTGGGGCCGGTCCTCCGGGGCCCACGCCTGCGTCATCGCCGCGAGAATGCTCGCCGAGGGGGCCGGGAAGGCGGGGGAGCAGAGCCCGCCGCTGTCGTCGGTGGCGTTGACGGCGCCGTCCCTGGATCTGCGCGGCCGGGCCGCGACGATGCTGCGCGCGGTCTTCGGCACCGAGGACGCGACCGATCCGTCGGTGTCCCCGGCGCTGGGTGACGCGTCCTTCCTGGACACCGTCTACGTCCAGACGGGCACGGAGGACACGACCGTCGCCGGCGGCCCGGAACTCGTGGCGAAGGTGACGGAAGCAGGCGGGACGGCGGTGCTCGACGAGTATCTGGCCACCCACACCGTGGCGCAGCCGTCGGTGCAACGCGCGCGCATCACGGATCTGACCCGACACATTCTCGACGCGACCTGTACGCGGCGCGAGGTGCCGGCGGATGCGGCGGGCGAATACGACAAGGATGCGGTCGACCGCGCCAACGAGGAGTCCTGGGGCCGCTGAATTCTGGCGTCGCTGGGATCCGGCGCCGCTGAACTCCCGGGTCGCCGAGTCCCGAAGTCCCGCGGTCAGAGTCCCGCGGTCAGAGCACCAGCAGGTCGAACTTGGTGGCGCGGACGTCGTCGACGCGGTCGAGGTTGTCGCGCAACAACTGCCAGTCGCCTTCGGGGATGGAACGTTCGGCGTCGCGTCGGATGCGCGACGACGGCGTCGCCCAGGCGATGGGCACCGGCGTGATCTGGTCCCAATGATCGCGGCCGCGGCGGTGCTTGCCGCCCACGGCCACCGAGGGCACGCGCGCTCCGACGGTGCGGGGAGTGCCCGACACCTTCGACACGGTGCGCAACACCAGGGCACGGCGGGGCTCGGCGCCTTCCTCGGAGGCGGTGTCCACCAGCGCCATGAGCGTCATGGTGCGCGGGTCGACTTCGGCGATCATGGCCGGGGCCAACGGCCACGTGTCGTACAGGTCCTGCGGCGTGCCGGTCGTGCCGGGCAGGGTCACCGCCACCCACGCGCACATGGTGCCGAAGGTGATGGACAGGATGCCCAGGAACAGCCCGACCCCGGACGCGCCCAGCATCCACAGCGCCAGCCCGCCGCCGACCCACAGCAGCACGGCCATGATCGCGGCGGACAGGCGCAGGCGCTTGCCGTCGCGGAAGTATTCGTTGTTGGCGGCGTTGTGGGCTTCGTCGACGGTGAAGTCGAAGCTCATCGGATGTTCCTCTCCGGGGGTTCGGGGCCGGGATATTCGGGCCCGCCGCGGCAACCGGTGCCGCGACGATTACGACGACTACGTCGATTACAGGGTATCGCCGGGCAGAGAAGGGCCGAGCAGTTCGTCCGCGTCGACGATGCGGTAGGCGTAGCCCTGCTCGGCGAGGAAACGCTGCCGGTGGGCGGCGTACTCGGTGTCGAGGGTGTCGCGGGCGACGACGGAATAGAAGATCGCACCGCCGCCATCGGACTTCGGACGCAACAGACGCCCCAGGCGCTGCGCCTCCTCCTGCCGCGACCCGAACGTGCCCGACACCTGCACGGCGACGGCCGCCTCGGGCAGGTCGATGGAGAAATTCGCCACCTTCGACACGACGAGGGTGGTCAGCTCCCCGGCGCGGAAAGCGTCGAAAAGCTCCTCCCTCCGCTTGTTCGACGTCTTGCCGTCGATGACCGGCGCGTCGAGGGCCCGCCCCAACTCCTCGAGCTGATCCAGGTAGGCGCCGATGACCAGGGCCGGCTCACCGGGATGGCTTTCCAGCAGCTTTTCGACGACCGGAATCTTCGTCGGCGACGTGGCCGCCAGCCGGTAACGATCGGCCGCCTCCGCGGTCGCGTACACCATCCGCTCCGACTCCGTGAGGGTCACGCGGACCTCGATGCACTCCGCCGGCGCGATCCACCCCTGGGCCTCGATGTCCTTCCACGGGGCGTCGTAACGCTTCGGGCCGATCAAACTGAACACGTCGCCCTCGCGCCCGTCCTCGCGGACCAACGTCGCCGTCAGCCCGAGGCGACGGCGCGACTGCAGATCCGCGCTCATGCGGAACACCGGCGCCGGCAACAGATGCACCTCGTCGTAGATGATCAGGCCCCAATCGCGCGAATCGAACAATTCCAGGGCACGGAACTCGCCCTTCGTCTTGCGGGTGACCACCTGATACGTCGCGATCGTCACCGGGCGGATCTCCTTGCGCTCGCCCGAGTACTCGCCGATCTCATCCTCCGTCAGCGACGTGCGGCGCAGCAGCTCATCGCGCCACTGACGCCCCGCGACGGTGTTGGTCACCAGAATCAACGTCGTGCGCTTGGCATCCACCATCGCGGCCGCACCGACGATGGTCTTGCCGGCACCGCAGGGCAACACGACGACGCCCGAGCCTCCCTCACGGAAGGAATCGGCCGCATGCCGCTGGTAATCGCGCAGATCCCAGTCCACGTGCTCGCCCACCCACTCGATGTCGTGGGCCTCGCCGTCGACGTAGCCCGCCGTGTCGCCCGCCGGCCATCCGACCTTGAGCAGCTCCTGCTTGATGCGGCCGCGCTCGGAGGGGTGCACCGTCCACGTGTCGGCGTCGATCTCCACGCCGAGCATCGGACGGATCTTCTTGTGGCGCGTGATCTCCGCCAACACCGCCGGATCCGACGACTCCAGCACCAGGCCATGGGCCGGGTGCTTCGACAACGTCAGACGACCGTAGCGGTCCATCGTCTCCGCGACGTCGATGAGCAGCGCCTGCGGCACCGGGAACCGCGAATACTTCTCCAGAACATCGACGACCTGCTCCGCGTCATGGCCCGCCGCACGCGCGTTCCACAGCGCCAACGGCGTGATGCGGTAGGTGTGGATGTGTTCCGGGGCCCGCTCCAACTCGGCGAAGGGCGCCAGCGCCGCGCGGGCGGCATCGGCGTCGTCGTGGTCGATCTCGAGGAGGACCGTCTTATCGGACTGGACGATGAGGGGACCGTCGCCGAAGGACACGGGGAATCACCACTGCTTCCGGTTGGGGGATGCTCGGTCGGAGTGCGCGCCGACGGCCGCGCGGGCCGAAACGCGCCAAAACCCCATTATGACCCCGTTCGGGTCACGCGTCGAGGACGACCTCCGTCACACGGTGCAGCAGAAAACGCAGCACCTGCCCCGTCGCCGGATCCACGGCGTCGACCTGCCCGCCCGACACCGTCACCGGGCGGACCCGGCGACGACCGGCGCGGCCGTTGCGGTCGACGAAACCGATGGTCACGTCCAGGCCCGACCGCGCGGCACGGTGGAGCAGCGCCTGGGCGGCCGCCCCCGTGGCGGGATCGTCGTCCATGTCGATGCGGGTGCCTCCGCCGGTGTCGGCGGCACGATCCCCGGCCTGGATGGACTGCAGCGCCTGGCTGATCCGGCCGTCGTCGGCACGCGTCGGGGCGGCGGGGCGGCGCGGAGCCTCGGGTACCCGGAACCGCTCGGGCCGCAGATCCAGCGCCGCGCCCAACGGGTCCTCGGCGATGGCGGACAACCCCGCATCGCGCAGCGCCCCGATCATCGTCGCCGGATCGACCTGTGCGATGGCGACGGTCTCCGCGAGGCGGCGCAGCCCCAACCGTTCGGCCACGGGATCGGCGAGAACCCGCGCGAGCAGCGCCGGATCCTCGCAACGCAGGTACGCCGCGGCGGGACCCCCGCGCAACCGGCCATGCCGACGGGCAACGTCGTCGATGAGGTACGTCACCGACTGCGGCACGTCGCCGAGACTGCTGTCGGACAGGAACGCGTGCAGATCCGCCGCCGACGTCCCAGTGTCCAGGGCGCGGCGCACCGACTCCTCCGACATGCGGTGGACGCTGGCCACCCCGGAGGATTCGAGATCCGTGAACGATTCGAGCGTTTCCAAAAACGCCCCTTCCGCGGGCCCCGGCACGAGGATCGTCAGGTCGGCCTGCACGATGAACCGCGTCGCCGGCGCCGGCAGCGACGAGGCCAGGGCGTCGGCCAGATCGCCGTCGTCGTGAAGCTCTCCGAGATCACCCGCCGCGGCGCGACCCGCGCTCGACGCCCCCGCCCCGATGGCCGACCCGGCGCCGCCGCCGGCCGGCACCGCCAGACCCAGCACCGCGAACTCGGCCAGGATCTGCTCCAGCACCTCATCCGGGCAGTGCGAGGACGCGATCGGGGCCCGCGCCAGGAAACGGGCGCGGACGTCCGGAATGCCGAAACCGGGCTCGGTGCCGTCGCACAGCAGCCGCAGCACCCGCATGCGCAGCTCCGGGGACCCGGCGCGCCGGGCATCGGGGGACAACAGCGCCAGCGGCTTGCCCGTCGGACCCTCCGCACCGATCAGCCACGGCGCCTCCTCCGAGGCGAGCCACCCGGTGATCAGACGCGCCCACCGCCGGGCCGCGGTCTCCTCCAGGAAGGAATCGGCGACGGCCGTCGGCGCGAGGTAATCGCCGCCCGAATCATCCTCGGGCAGGGGCCGCGGCGTGCCCACGTGGATGAGCCCCGCCGCCGACGCCATGGCGACGATGCGCGCCAACTCGAGGTCGCCGACGCCCAGCGCCTCGACGAGCCGCCGGTGCTCGCGCACCCCGATGGTGCCGTCCTTCAACGTCGGCGCCGCGCGATCGCCGAGCAGCTCCAGCAGTGCCCGCACCGAACGCAGCAGCTCCAGCGCCGCCCCCGCGGCAACACCGTCGGCGTCGCGCAGCTCCACGGACTCGGCGGGACCGGGACGCAGGGCGGGCGGACCATCCGGGAGTACGGACCCGCGCATCAGGGCCCGGACCCGGCCGGGCAACCGCACGGTGGAATCGTCCATGCGCTCGAGCAGGCCCGCCGCGATGAGACGCGGCACCGGCAGCGACGGGTCGGCGTCTTCCGCGGCGTCCCGGGTGGTGCCCAGGCCACCGGCGTCGGCGAGCGTGTCCAACAGCTTGCGCTGGCGTTCGTCGGTGGCAGACAGCGCCGCGCGCATCTCCGCCGTCGTTGGCTCTCCGGGCCGGGGGATGAGCCGCCAGCCGGCCGGCAACGCCGCGACGACCTCGTCGGCGACGAGCAGGTGATCCTCCCACTCGCCGGAGGACTTGCGCGTCGACTTGCCCGAAAACGCCCCCGACCCGCCGGGCCCGTCGCCGTGGATGAGCGCCGATTGCCGCAACTCGTCGAGCGCCTCGCGGGCGTGGGCGATCGTCGGCCGCTGCCGCGCCGGCACGCCGACCGCGGCCAGACCGTCCCTAAGCTCGTCGATGACCGCCGCCGCGGCCACCGGTTCGACGTCTCCGCCGAGATCGACGGCGGCTTCGAGGAGCCCGAGTCCGAGCGCGTCGACGTCGGCCAGCGCGCGCTGCACCGACGAACGCAGCTGCAAACGGCCCGCCAGCGCATCGGAGGAACGCGGCGGGGGAGACAGCGCATCGGGGCGCCGGCGCAGCAGCTCGGCGAGGAACCCGTCGGAACGGGCCGCGAGCCAACGGCGAAACGGGGGAAAGGGGGTGGCGTGGGTCATCTCGGCTCCCACATTAGCCCCGGGAAAGGTGACTGGCGTCGCCGTTTCTGAGATGATGATGAGCATGGCTAACGTTCAGAAGAAGAACCAGTACGTTGATCCGGGCTGGCCGCAGGACCTCGCCCCGGGCGAGCACGCCGTCACCGAGTTCGTGGGCCGCTACGCCGGCGCCGATTCCCCCTACGGCGAGACCACTTTCCCGGTTCCGGTGGAGACCCTGAATTACGTCCACCCCACCACCGTCATCAACAAGAACAAGTAGCGACGACGGCCGCACCCGCCGCGGCCCGCGCCCGATGGTCCACGGGATGAACCGGGACCATCGGGCATTCGTCGTGCCCGCGGGCGCCGGGGCAAGGGGGAGACGACGGACGGTGTCGACATGCAGGGTCGACCAACCGCCCATGAGGAAACCGCCTCCGGCAGCGCCCATGAAAAAACCGCCTCCGGCTGAGCCGGGAGGCGGTTTTTCGTGCGGCGGTGCCGCGGTGGCGACGGTCGTCGCCTGGCTCGGCCCGGGACCTTAGACCAGGGCGGGGATGTTGCGGGGCAGGCCGCCGAGGATGTCGTTGTACGCGTCGGTGATCTCGGTCGGCAGGGCGACGCCCTGGGAGGACGCGATGCCGCGGGCCTTGTCCAGGATGGAGTTCAGGTCCGCGATGGAGCGGGCGCCCTGCAGGTCGCCGATGATGGACCGGATGGTGTCGGCGTCGAGCGACGGGGACTCGGGCGCGGCCTGGCGGTCCTGGGCGCCCTGGTTGCCGGCGTAGTTGGCGCGGGCGCCGGAGCTCGGGTGCGGGCGGTCGGTCGGGCCGGAGGACAGGCCCAGCTTGGCGGAGCAGGCCGGCCAGGCGCCCCAGCCCTGCGCGGCGAGGACCTTCTCGGCGACGTAGATCTGCTCGATGCGGGAAGCCTTGTCGGCGGTCGGGGCGAACTCGCCGCCGCCGAAGCCGTTCCAGGTGCCCGCCGCGAACTGCAGGCCACCGTAGTAGCCGTTGCCGGTGTTGATGTGCCAGTTGCCGCCGGACTCGCACTGCGCCAGGCGATCCCAGTCGGAGTCCGGGGCGGCGGTGGCGGTCGGGGCGGCCATCGCGGCGCCGGCGCCGAGGATGGCACCGGTCAGGGCGACCTTGGCGGAGGTGGAGACGAAGTTGCGGTTCTTGATGGCGTGACGGGCCATGTCGGTGGTTTCCCTCTCGTTGATTTCGGTGATTCGCCGTCGGGGTTAGCTGTCGGGTTCGGGCGGAAGGGATGCCCGGCGGACGTGGTTCGTCCGGCTTCACCCCAGGGAGTCGGAACATCGCGGTGGATGTTCGTCCCGTCCGGTTGGTGCCGGTGGTTCCCCCGACCCCGTCTCGATCAGGATGTCGTCCATGAAGTTTTCGCTTGCCGCGGGTCTCCGTGGTGCCGTCCCGGACGGGGTTGGGCGAGGGGCGGCGGAGGGGCCGTGGTGCGTCGTGTGCGTACGGTAGCCGTTGGTAACGGAATAGTCACGTTAGTCGGGGCGGCGGGTGTCGTCGGAGGTTTTGCCGAAGAACGGCTGCTTTACGACGTTGCCGCTGTTCAGGTGGCGTAATGGTGGGCGTGGGGCGGGTGTGAATGCCTAAAAATGTGACCAAGGTCACGTTATGGTGCCGTGATCTTCGGGCGTTTGAGTGGCGTCGGCTATAATCGGTTGTTTCATCGCGGACGGGCGCTCCTGCCCGCCGACGAACGCCGACGAACGATGACCGCCGTTTTTCGCCGACGGCAACGAGAGAAACGGCAACGAGACGAACGGCGACGAGAGAAAGGTGGCCCCGGTGCCCATCGGCAAGGTCAAGTGGTACGACAAGGATCGCGGCTTCGGCTTCGTGTCCAACCCCGGCGGGGAGGACGTCTACGTCGGTCGTGCCGTGCTGCCCGAGGGAGTCGACGAGCTGTTCAAGGGCCAGCGCATCGAATACGACTACGCCGACGGACGCCCGGGGCCCCAGGCGCTGCACATCACGGTCCTGGAGGAGGCTCCGCGCGTCGGCCGGGGAGGCGGGGGACGCCGCCAGGCCAAGCGGCACTCGCCGGCGGACCTCAACGGCATGATCTCCGACATGATCTCGATGCTGGAATCCACCGTTCAGCGTGACCTGCGCGCCGGCCGATACCCGGACCGCAAGGACGGCCACCAGATGGCCGAGGTGCTGCGCGCCGTCGCACGCGAACTCGATCACTGATCTCCGGCGCGGGTGCGGCCGGAGGACAGGCCCGGCTGCGGGGCCGATGCAGCCGCGGTGACGGGGTAAGAGAGGCGCGCGGGGCGGTTACTCGCCGTCGGCGTCGTTGGCCACGGACCAGGTGATGCCGTACGGCACCTCTTCGCCGGCGTCGTCGTGGCCGATGACGGTCGTGGAGACCTCGATGACGCCCAGCGGGACGCGCTCGCCGTTGACCGAGGCCGAACCCGCGACGGATTCCGTCTTCGCCTCGCCCGGCTCCTTCCGGTCCGCCGAGTTCACGGCCTCGTCGACGTAGAAGCGCTGCACCGCCCACGTCACGGAGGCCACCTCGTCGGCGACCTCGATCTCCGCGACCTCCTCCGGTTCGATGGACACGTGCGCGGTGGCGTCGTCGTCGGTGGTGCAGGCGCCCTCGCCCTCTTCGAACATGTTGCAGATGCGGTAGGGGAGAACCTCGATCTCCTCGTCGCCGAGGCGCACCGTCATGGTCAGCGCCGCCGGATCCTCCACGGTGTCGTCGTTGGCGCGGTCGAGGACCAGGACCAGGCCCGTGATGATCAGCGCGACGGCGACGATCACGCCGATGATCCGCCACGTCTTCTTGTTCGCCAGGGTCGCCACGGGCACGCTCCTCCGCTCGTCGTCGCCGGGCGTCGTCGGACGCCCGAACCGCAGGTCAGTCTAACGGCGATCATTCGGCCGGCGTGAACCGGACCTCGAACAAGGTGGGCCAGTACTTTCCGGTCACCAGGAAATGGTCGGTGCCCGGGACATTCGCGATGCCGTTGAACACGTCCGCGCGGTCGCGGGCCTCCGGCGACAGCGACTCGACGAGCGTGGTGGCGTCGGCGAAACCGGTGACCTCGCCGGTGTCCGGGTCGATGCGGACGATGTCGTTGGTCATCCACCGGTTCGCCCACACCTCCGGGCCATCCGGGCCGTCGACGCATTCGAGCTCGTTGAGCTGGTCGACGAGGACGTCGCCGACGACGACGTCGACGCTCCCGGTCTCCTCGAAGGTCTCCGGGTCGCGGAAGGTCAGGGTGTGCGAACCGTCGGACATCACCAGCCGATCGCCCTGATCGCACAGGCCCCATCCCTCGCGGGAGTACTCGACGCGGCCGGTTTCCTCCAACGTCACCGCATCGCGGGCGAAGGCGACGCCCTTCTTCCACGTCAACTGCCACACGCGGTCGCCGGAGCGGGTGATGCCCTCGCCGAAGAACTCCCGGGGCAGGTCGCGGCGATCCTCCGCCGGGGACCCGGCGCGCCAGTCGCGCACCCGCCAGATCGCCGACTCTCCGTACTGCCCGGTGCCGATCAGCAACGACCCGTCGTCGTCGATCTCCAGCCCCTGCGTGAAGGCCCCGTCGTCGAAGGGATGCTCGGCGACGACCTCGATGTTCAAACGGGGAATCGCGGCGATGGCATCCGCCCCGTTCGCGCCGTAGCCCCCGCCGGCCGCCGATTCCGCCGCACCCGACGACCCGGCCGCAGACGTCGCCGGCGCGTCGTCGTCAAGCGAATCGGAGGAACAGCCCGCCACGAGCAGGACGGTCGACAAGATCCCGGCCGAAACGGCCTTCGCGCTGAGCTTCATGCACCTCATCCTAGAATGGCCACCGTGACAGACAATCGACGCCGCCGTTCCCGCAATCGCCGCCGCTCCCGCGGACCCCTGTTCGGCGAGCGGGCCGTCGACATCGCCCGCGCCGCAATCGACGACATGGACGAAGGACCCGCGGGCGACCACGTCGGGGTCACCGTCACCCACCCGGGGGTGGTGGTGCACCGCTTCGCCGCCGACCTGCCCGGCTACCGCGGATGGGAATGGCACGTGGTGCTCGCGTGCGCGCCGGGCACCGACCACATCACCGTCAGCGAAGTCGCCCTCGTCCCCGGCGACAGCGCCCTGTGCGCCCCCGAGTGGGTGCCGTACGAGGACCGGCTGCGCCCCGGCGACCTCGGCCCGCGGGACCTGCTGCCCGCCGCAGCCGACGACCCCCGCCTGACGACGGCCGACCCCGAAGACCGCGAACTGTCGGAGGAGGGCCTGCGGCAGACCGCCAAACGCTGGCTCGACGGCGACACCGGCCCGCACGGCGAATTCGCCGACGAGGCGCTGCGCCACTGCGGCACCTGCGCCTTCTTCATCCCCCTGGAGGGACCCCTCGGCGCCGATTTCGGGGCGTGCGCCAACGAATGGACCTTCGACGCCGACGTGGTCAACGTCGACCACGGCTGCGGCGCGCACTCGGCCACCCCCGAGGTCACCGGCGCGGGCGCCCCCGAGGGCCGCGCCTACGACGACCAGGAGATCGTGGAACGGGCGGATCTTCGCGGCAACCGGCGCGGCGACGACTGACCCGCCGCCCGTGTTGCCCGGCGGGGGCCGGGGGTGCGATTCTGAGAAGCGCATTAACGATCCCCGGTCGCCGCGCCCAACCGCGTCGGCCGGCTTTCAGACTTTTTCAGACTGGAGCGCAAGCGCATGGCCGAATCCAAGGTGGAGCCCGCATCCGCACTCGATCGCTACTTCAGCATCACCGAGCGCGGCTCGACCATCGTCACCGAGGTCCGTGGCGGCGTCGTCACGTTCTTCGCGATGGCGTACATCATCCTCCTCAACCCGCTGATCCTCGGCGGCATCGAGGACGTCGAGGGCACCGTCCTGTCGGTGCCGCAGGTCGCCGCCATGACCGCGTTCGCGGCGGGCGTGATGACCATCCTGTTCGGCGCGTTCGCCAAGTACCCGTTCGGCATCGCCGCGGGTCTGGGCATCAATACCCTGGTGGCGGTCACCTTCGTCGCCAATGAGGGCCTGACCTGGCCCGAGGCGATGGGCCTGGTGGTCATCGACGGCATCATCATCGTGGCGCTGGCGGTGTCCGGGTTCCGCTCGGCGGTGTTCGAGGCGATCCCGCCGTCGCTGAAGGCGGCGATGGCCGTCGGCATCGGCCTGTTCATCTCCATCATCGGCTTCGTCGACGGTGGCCTGGTCCGCCGCATCCCCGACGCCGCGGGCACGACCGTGCCGGTGCAGCTGGGCATCGGCGGCCACATCACGTCGTGGCCGACGGCGGTGTTCGTGCTGGGCATCATCATCTGCGGCGTCCTGGTGGTGCGGAAGGTGCCGGGCGGCCTGTTCATCGGCATCGTGATCAACACGATCATCGCGCTCATCGTCGAGGCGCTGACCAAGTCGGGTCCGTCGTTCGTCGACGGCGAGCCGAACCCGAACGGCTGGAGCCTGGCCGTGCCGGGCGCCCCGGACGGCATCGGCGGGCTGCCGGACATGTCGCTGCTGGGCCAGTTCGACATGTTCGGCGCGTTCGTGCGCGTCGGCGTCATCGGCGCGACGATGCTGGTGTTCACCCTGGTGTTGGCGAATTTCTTCGACGCGATGGGCACGATGACGGGCCTGGGCAAGCAGGCGGGCCTGGCCGGCGAGGACGGCGTTTTGCCGGACATGAAGCGCGCCCTGGTCGTCGAGGGCCTCGGTGCGGTGGTGGGCGGCGCGACCTCGTCGTCGTCGAACACCGTCTACGTCGACTCCGCCGCGGGCATCGGCGACGGCGCCCGCACGGGCCTGGCCAACGTGGTCACGGGCCTGCTGTTCCTGCTGGCGATGTTCTTCACGCCGTTGTACGAGATCGTCCCGGTCGAGGCTGCGGCCCCGGTGCTGGTCATCGTCGGCGCGATGATGATGGCGCAGATCACCGAGATCGACTTCACCCGTTTCGACATCGCGTTGCCGGCGTTCATGACCATCGTGATCATGCCGTTCACGTACTCCATCGCCAACGGCATCGGCGTCGGCTTCATCACCTACGTTCTGCTGGCGTTGTTCTCGGGCCGCGCCCGCGAGGTCCATCCGCTGCTCTACGTCGTCGCCGCGCTGTTCCTGGTGTACTTCGGCATCGAGCCGGTGTCGGCGATGCTGGGCGCGTAGCGGTGTCGCCGCGTCGCATCCGGGTCGATGATCCGGCGGATCCCCGTCTCGACGACGTCCGCGATCTGAACCGTTCGGATTCCCGCCCCGATTTGCCGGGCGGCAAGGGGCTGGTCATCGCGGAGGGGGCGTTGATCGTCCCCCGTTTGGCGGGGTCGAGGTTTCCGTTGCGCTGCATCGTGGGCACGCCGCGCCGTTTGGATGCGCTTGACGACGACCTGTCGTCCGGCGACCCGGCGGCACGGGAGGCGGCGCTGTCGGTGCCGTGGTTCGAGGTGGACCGTCCGGTGCTCGCCGGGGCGGTGGGTTTCGACATGCACCGGGGGTTGCTCGGGGTGGCCGACCGGGCCCCGGAGCCGTCGGTGGCGGAGGTCGTCGACGGGGCGCGCACGTTGCTCATCCTCGAGGGCGTGGGCGATCACGAGAACATCGGCGCCATGTTCCGCAATGCCGCGGGCATGGGCGTCGACGGGGTGCTCTTCGGGGCGGCCTGCGCGGATCCGCTGTACCGGCGCGCGGTGCGGGTGTCGATGGGCCATGTGCTGCGCCTGCCGTTCGCGCATCTGCCGGGCACGACGACCACGTGGCAGCGGTCGTTGCAGGGCTTGCGGGAGCGGGGTTTCCGCATCGTCGCGATGACCCCGGGGGAGGGGGCGGTCGACCTGTGGGAGGCGATGGCGCACGAGAAGGTGGCGATCCTCGTCGGCGCGGAGGGCCCGGGGCTGACGGAGCACGCGATGCGCGCGGCGGACGTCCGCGCCCGCATCCCGATGGCCGACGGCACCGACAGCCTCAACGTGGCCACCGCGGCCGCGATCGGCTTCTACGAACGGTTGCGCTTCTGAATCGTCGCCCAGGCCTTCTTGCCCAGCCCGCGGATGCCCTCGCCGAGTGAACGGGCGCCGTCGGCGGCGGCGCGGCCGAATTTGCGGAGGCCCTCGGCGGCGTCGTCGGAGGCCCGGGGCGAGTGGTCCTCGTAGTCGTCGTAGTCGATTTCCCCTGCGGCGGGGTGGGGGATGTCGCGCGTCGCCCGGGCGCGCCGGGCGGTGACGGGTTCCTGCGCCGAGGCGCGGCGGCCGTCGATGGCGAAGGCGCTGACGGGGATGTCGGGGCCGGGGTCGGCGGGATCGAAGCCCAGCCATGCCTCGGCCGCGGCGTCGGCCAGTTCGGCGGGGACGAAGGGCATGGCCACGCCCCGGCGCGGGCCGCCGGCGGGCTGCTCGTCGGCGGCTTCGGGCTTGCGGCGGCCGGCCCAAAAGTCGCCTTCGAAGACGTCGGGAACCCCGATGTCCTCGATGATGGTGAACCGCGTCGCGGAGAACGCGCGCTTGAGTTCACCGGCCCGCCAGTGGGCGAAGGCCCCGAAGCCGGTGTCCGGGTCGGAGGCAAAGGCGTACACGTCGGTGGCGGCGATTCCCCGCAGGTAGCGCCCGGGCAGGTCGGACAGCCGCGAGACGTCGTCGAGGACGGTCTGCACCACGGCCAATCCGTCGAATCCACCGATGTAGAACTCGCCGGCACCGGCGGGCGCCGACCTGTTCAACGGGAAATCGCCGATGGGCGTCACCGTCAGCCGCGGGTCGAGCAGCGCCAGGTACTTGCGGCCGAAGCCCCGGTCATGGTCGGGTTCGGCGGTCAGGACGGCCAACGGCTCGGCGGCCGTGACGAACCAGATCGTGGCGACGCCCGCGCGCCGCCCCTGGGTCGAGTTCATCGCCCCGCCCGTCACTTGCGGTCCGTGGGTCGCACCCCGAGCAGCACGTCCTCCCAGGAGGGCATGACGGTCTTGCGCCGGCGCTTCGGCGCGGGGCCGTCTTCCGGATGGCGCAGGAACTCGTCGTCATCGTGGTCGTCGTGGTCGTCCCGTCCATCAGCCGCGGCACCCGACTCGGGCCCGGCGCTTTCCGACGATCCGCGGCCGCCGGGAAGCGGCGCTTCGTCGACTGGAGGCGCGGGACGCAGACCGGGGGCCGCGTCCTCCACAGACGACAGGTTGCGGCGGGGACGGGCGAAGTCGGGGTCGACGAGCTCCGCGGCGATGGTGTTGCGGGCGACCGTCGACGCCGAGGCGCCCTCGGCGTGGAACGCCCACTCCGCGGTGGTCGTCGAATGGCCGGCCGACCAGGTCACGCCGATGATCCACTGCCCGGCGGGGTCGCGCCACGCATCCCATTCCGACGTGCCCAGGTCGAGGCCCCGGGCGGCGAAGGCGGTGGCCAGAATCTCCCACAACGTCAGCTGGGCGGGGCCATCCGCACGGCGCGGACGCGACTGCTTGCCCAACTCCGCGATGCGCGCCCGCTCCGCGAGCACCGGATGGGCGAAGGGCTCGATCCGGCGGGCCGGCATGCCCGTCAACTCGACGAGCTCGTCGACCGAGGCACCCGCGCGAACGCGATCCTGGATCTCCCGGGGACGCAGCACCATCTTCGGCTCCGACGGTTCCGCCGGTTCCGTCGGTGCGGACGGTTCAGGGGACCCGTCAGAGGTCGCGGAAGGCTCGGACGATGCGGCGGTCTCCGGCTTGTACCCGGTCTCCCCGGCCTCGTCGCCATCCCCGGCGCCACGGTCGGACTCGGCCGCTGCGGCATCGACGTCGGCGTCGTCACGCGAACCATCGGCGGGGGAGGACACGGCGGCGACCAACTCGCGCAGCTCATCGGTGACCGGCAGAACGTACCGCTCCGCGTCCCCCTCGCCGGAATCCGCGGCGACGAGGACGATGGTCCCCGGCTCGCCGGCGTCCGCGATGGGCTTCAATTCCCGCATTCGACAACCTCCTGGGAATGACCGCCGTGTACTTTCCCCCATGCTAAACGACGAAACCCCCGCTCGGCCGCCATGACGATGAAGCGGCGTGTGCGGGGATTCGCCCGAATCGGGGCGGGGCTTGCGGCTAGGCCGAAGCGTGGCCGTTGTCGAGGATCCAGTCGATCGCGCCGGTCAGCTTCTTGATGTCCTCCGGGTCGATGGCCGGGAACATGCCGATGCGCAGCTGGTTGCGACCCAGCTTGCGGTACGGCTCCGTGTCCAGGATGCCGTTGGCGCGCAGGATCTTGGCGACCTTCGCCGCGTCGACGTCATCCGCGAAGTCGATGGTGCCGACGACCAGCGAGCGAGCGGCCTCGTCCGCCACGTACGGGGAGGTCTCCGAGCGGCCCTCGGCCCACCGGTACAGGTGCGACGAGGACTCGGTGGTGCGGGCGACCATGCCGTCGAGGCCGCCGTTGGCGTTCATCCACTTGACCTGATCGGCCAGCATGAGCAGCGTGCCCACGGCCGGGGTGTTGTAGGTCTGGTTCTTCAGGGAGTTGTCCACCGCGGTCTGCAGGTTGAGGAACTCCGGGATGAAGCGGTCGGAGGCGTTGATCTTGGCGATGCGCTCCAGGGCGGCCGGGGACATCGCGGCCAGCCACAGGCCACCGTCCGACGCGAAGCACTTCTGCGGGGAGAAGTAGTAGGCGTCGGCCTGGGAGATGTCGACCGGCAGGCCGCCGGCGCCGGAGGTCGCGTCGATGGCGACCAGCTGGCCCTCGGAGCCCTCCGGACGGACGACGGGCACCATCGCGCCGGTCGAAGTCTCGTTGTGCGCCCAGGCGATGAGGTCGACGCCCTCCTCGCCCGCGACCGGCTTCGGCGCGGTGCCCGGCTCGCCCTCGATGACCTGCGGGGCGTCGAGCCACGGCGCCAGCTTGGCGGCCTTGGCGAACTTCGACGAGAACTCGCCGAAGGACAGGTGCGCCGACTTCTTCTCGATGAGCCCGAAGGTGGCGGCGTCCCAGAAGGCGGTCGCGCCACCCAGGGACAGGATGATCTCGTAGCCGTCGGGCAGCGAGAAGAGCTCGGACAGGCCCTCGCGGACCTCGCCGACGACGTTCTTCACGGCCGGCTGGCGGTGCGACGTGCCCATGATGTTCGTGGCGCCGTCGACGACGGCCTGGATCTGGGACGGGCGGACCTTGGACGGGCCGCAGCCGAAGCGGCCGTCGCCGGGGAGGAACTCGGCGGGCAGGGAGGGGAACTGATCGCTCATTTGGGCGCAACCTTTCGGTGGGTTATGGACCACCTAGACTCTAACGCCCCGGGTGCGGGCGGGTCACGGGCGGGGGATCGTGCCCGAATCCCCCGGTCCGGGTGAGGGGCCGGAGGGGGCCTTCAGGTGTGGCGAATTGCTATTCGCAAAGTTAACAAAATGTGAAGATTGCAAAGTGTAGCGTGTGCAATGTAACGGAATGTCGAGATGGCCGTTTCGGCTGCTCCGGCGTGGTTGGGGGTGGATTTGCTTTCGGAGGGGGAGGTGTTTGGCGGGTGGTGCGCGAAAGTATCTGAATGGTCGGGTGCGGCGGTTGCCGTGGGGGGCTTGCATATGTCGTGACCTGCTTAAACGTGGTGTTGCCACTTTGCGGGGAAGTCGTTAAGCTGGCCGCCGCGCCGCCGTGCAGGGAAAACTGCGGGGGTAAGGGTGTTGCCGCCCTCACATTCTTTGCTAGAGTGTGCCGCAGTCCACTGCTGGCGGTTGAGTATGGCTCGGCCGGGCCCCGGTGTGAAGCGGGCGAAGACGTTCATCGTCCGATCCGCACCGGGCACCATCCGCGTGATCTTCCGGATCTGCGGATAGTGTGGGCCGTGGCCGGCGAGACAACGCCGGATTGCCTGAACGACACATTTTCAGCGAAAGGGAAGTTGTGGCTACTGAGAACAACAAGGCCGTGCTCCACTACCCCGGCGGCGAGTTCGAGATGGACATCGTCAACGCCACCGAGGGCAACGACGGTATCGCGATCGGCAAGCTCCTGGCCGAGACCGGTCTGACCACCTTCGACCCCGGCTACACCGCCACGGGTTCGACCAAGTCCGCGATCACCTACATCGACGGCGGCAACGGCATTCTCCGCCACCGCGGTTACCCGATTGAGCAGCTGGCCGAGCAGGCCACGTTCAACGAGGTGTCCTACATGCTGATCAACGGCGAGCTCCCCACCCCGGAGGAGCTGGAGAAGTTCAACCACGACATCCGCCACCACACCCTGCTGGACGAGGACTTCAAGCGCGCCTTCTCCATCTTCCCGCGCGGCGCCCACCCGATGGCCACCCTGGCCTCCTCGGTCAACATCCTCTCGTCCTACTACCAGGACGAGCTCGACCCGTCCGACCCGGAGCTGCGCGCCCTGGCGACCTCCCGCCTCATGGCCAAGGTCCCGATGCTCGCCGCCTACGCCTACCGCGCCTCGAAGGGCCAGCCGTACCTCTACCCGGACAACTCCCTGAACGCGCGCGAGAACTTCATGCGCATGATGTTCGGCTTCCCGTCCGCCAAGTACGAGGTCGACCCGGTTCTGGTCGACGCCCTGGACAAGCTGCTCATCCTGCACGCCGACCACGAGCAGAACTGCTCCACCTCGACCGTGCGCATGGTCGCCTCCTCCGGCGCCAACATGTTCGTCTCCATCGCCGCGGGCATCAACGCCCTGTCCGGCCCGCTGCACGGCGGCGCCAACCAGGCCGTCCTGGAGATGCTCGAGGACATCAAGAACAACCACGGCGGCGACGCGACCGACTTCATGAACCGCGTCAAGAACAAGGAGCCGGGCGTCCGCCTCATGGGCTTCGGCCACCGCGTGTACAAGTCCTACGACCCGCGCGCGGCCATCGCCAAGAAGACCGCCCACGACGTGCTGGAGCACCTCGGCGGCGACGAGCTGCTGGATCTGGCCATGAAGCTCGAGGAGATCGCGCTCGCCGACGACTACTTCGTCCAGCGCAAGCTCTACCCGAACGTCGACTTCTACACCGGCCTGATCTACCGCGCCATGGGCTTCCCCACGGACTTTTTCACCGTGCTGTTCGCCATCGGCCGCCTGCCGGGCTGGATCGCCCACTTCAACGAGCAGGTCACCGATCCGGCCTCGAAGATCAACCGTCCCCGCCAGATCTACATCGGCGAGAACGAGCGCGACTTCGTGCCCCGCGACAAGCGCTAAGAGCCTTCGCTCGACGAACGCCGACACCCCGTGCCGCCTCTCGGCGGGACGGGGTGTCCGTCGTTTTCCGCACGACGACTCCCGTCCGAGCGCCCACCCGGCGTCGCGGGTTGCATTAGACTTCACACGAAGAAACCGAACCGAAGCGGCCACGGCGGGCACGATGTGCGCGCCCGGTCGCCGATACGAGGAGACTCACCATGACGAAGCCCGAACTCGGCGCCAAGTCCGGCCCGGCCCCCACCGAATTGGTCATCAACGACATCACCGTCGGCGACGGTGCCGAGGCGACCCCCGGTGCCCGCGTCGAGGTCCACTACGTGGGCGTCGAATACGAGACCGGCGACGAGTTCGACTCGTCGTGGAACCGCGGCCAGTCCATCGAGTTCCCGCTCAACGGCCTCATCGCCGGTTGGCAGGAGGGCATCCCCGGCATGAAGGTCGGCGGCCGCCGCGAGCTCATCTGCCCGCCGGAGAAGGCCTACGGCCCCGCCGGCGCCGGCCACTTCCTGTCGGGCAAGACCCTCGTCTTCGTCATCGACCTGCTCGACGTCAAGTAAGTCGCACGGCACCACGCACACCAGGCGACGCACGGAGGGCACCGGGCAATGTGTTCAACGCGCGGCGCGCCAAGAGGTGCTCGACGCGCGTGACAAAGGGGCGCGGTCGGCGGAACACCCGCCGGCCGCGCCCCTTTCGCATGCCCGGTCAGCTTCCGAGCGCGAACTCCCGATAATGGGCGAACCGCTGCTCGCGGCCGACGCGCTCCGGTGCGGTCTCCAGCGTCCACAGCGCGTGGGCGATGGCGCCGAGGACGCGGTCGACCAGGTCCTCCCGGTTCTCCGGCTCGGCGATGACTTCGTCGACGACCCCGGCCGCCAGCAGCGCCTCGGCCCCGACGCGCTGTGCCTCCATCATTTCGGGGGCGTGCTCGGTGTCGCGGTGGATGATCGCCGACGCGCCCTCGGGCGGCAGCGGCGACAACCACGCGTCGTGCATGGCCAGCGCACGGTCGGCGGGCAGCATGGCCAACGCCCCGCCGCCGCAGCCCTGGCCGAGGATCATGGACACGGTGGGCACGCGAACGTCGAGCAGCGCGGTGAGGGTGCGGGCGATTTCTCCGGCCATCGCGTTTTCCTCGGCGTCCTTGGTCAGCTCGGCGCCGGCGGTGTCGATGACGGTGACCAGCGGGATCCGCAGGCTTTCGGCCAAGCGGATCGCCCGCTGGGCGAAGCGCAGCGACCCCGGACCCATCGGATCGGGGCCCAACGGAGGCTGCTGGTGGCGGTCCTGGACCACGAGCACGACCGGGCGGCCGGCGATGCGGGCCAGCACGGCGCGCACCGCGCGGTCGCTTTCGCCGTCGCCGGTGCCGGACAGCGGGACGGAGCGGTCCTCGAGGGCGGCGAGGATGTCGCCGCCGCCCGGGCGCGACTCCATGCGGGTGCGCAGAATCGACTCCCAGGCGCTGCGGCCGTCGGGCACCGCGTTCGGCGCCGGGGCGGGTTCCGAGGTCTCGACGTCGGGCATGAGAACGTCGATGGTGCGGCGCACCGAACCGCGCAGCTCCTCCGGCGAAATGACGCCGTCGATGATGCCGCGCTCGAACAGGTTCTCGGCGGTCTGCACGCCCTCCGGGATGCCCGTGCCGGTGGTCAGCTCGACGACGCGCGGGCCGAGGAAGCCGAGCAGCGCCCCCGGCTCGGCGAAGGTGAAGTGCCCCGAGGAGCCCCACGACGCCATGACTCCGCCGGTGGTGGGGTTGCGCAGGTACACGAGGAACGGCAGGTGCGCGTCCTTGTGGCGGGCGACGGCGGTGGTGATGGACACCATCATCGCGAACGCCGGCGTGCCCTCCTGCATGCGCGTGCCGCCGGACGTGGGGGACAGCAGCAGCGGCAGCCCCTCGGCGGTGGCGCGCTCGATGCCGAGGATGATGCGGCGCGCCGTCGCCGCGCCTATGGAACCGGCAAGGAAAGAAAACTCCGAGCAGATCACCGCCACGCGGCGGCCGCCGACCTCGCCCTCGCCGGTGAGCACCGCCTCGTCGACCCCCGACTTCTCGCGCGCCCGCTCCAGCGTCGCGGCGTAGTCGGCGTCGATGTCGCCGTAGTCCGGCGGGGTGTCCCAGCTGCGGTACGTGCCCCGGTCAATGACGGAATCGATGAGTTCGCGTGCGCTCGTGCGTGACATGCCCCCAGGTTATGGCAAAGAAATCCTTCCCGCGCCGGGCGGGCCCCATGTCCTCGGGTGATCTCTGCCGGTGTGATCTCGACCGCCCCGGAGCGCCGCCTCTCCGCCCGCCCGCCGCACGAAACCTGGATAATGGGCGAGTACCGGGCAACCGGGAAAACCGGCCACGATCGCGCGTCGAAGGCGCCCGGCGATCGGGCAGCGGCAGGCGAAGGGCGCCGAAACGGAGAATCACCCGGCGATGAAGACCATTCTGGACCTCGACACTGGCATCGACGACGCGCTGGCGCTGGCGTACGCGCTCGGTTCGCCGGAGCTGGAGCTCATCGGCGTGACCGGCACGTACGGCAACGTCCTGATGAAGGACGGCGTGGCCAACGACCTGTCGCTGCTGGACCTGTTCGGCCGTCAGGATGTGCCGGTTTTCCACGGCGAGCCGCACGCGTCGACGAAGGACGGTTTCGAGGTCCTGGAGATTTCGGCGTTCATCCACGGCCGCAACGGCATCGGCGAGGTCGATCTGCCGGCGTCGCAGCGCTCGGTCGACGAGCGCGGCGCGGTGGATTTCCTCGTCGATTCGGTCCGGGAGCACGGCGATGATCTGGTCATCGTCGCCACGGGCCCGATGACGAACCTGGCCGCCGCCATCGACCGCGACCCGGAGTTCGCGGCCAACGCGCGGATCGTCATCATGGGCGGCGCCCTGACCGTGCCGGGCAACGTCCGTCCGTGGGCGGAGGCAAACATCAACCAGGACCCGGAGGCGGCGGACAAGCTTTTCCGTTCCGGCGCCGACGTCACCATGATCGGCCTCGACGTCACGCTGCAGACGCTGCTGACCTACGAGGAGACGAAGCAGTGGCGTGAGCTGGGCACCGAGGCGGGTCGCGTGCTGGCGGACATGACGGACTATTACATCAAGGCCTACGACACGACGGCGCCGCACCTGGGCGGTTGCGGCCTGCATGATCCGCTGGCGGTGGGCGTCGCGGTCGATCCGTCGTTGGTGACGGTCATCGAGCACAACATGAAGGTCGACGTCGACGGCGAGACCCGCGGCCGCACCATCGGCGACGAGGTCCGGCTCAACGATCCGGAGAAGAACGTCAAGGTCGCGGTGGGCGTGGACGTCGAGCGGTTCCTGTCGGAGTTCATGTCGCGGATCGGGTCGGTGGCGGCCCGTGGCTGAGGTGGCGGCGCTTGTCGACGGCCTGTCGTCCGCGCCGCGCGCCGTGGCGGTGGTGGGCTCCGCCAATGCCGACCTGACGGTTCGGGTGGCCGCGTTGCCCAAGCCGGGGGAGACCATCGCCGGAGGTCCGTTGGTGGTGTTGCCGGGAGGAAAGTCGGCGAACCAGGCGGCGACGGTGGCTCGCCTCGGCGTGGGTGCGTCGTTCATCGGGGCGGTCGGCGACGACCCCAATGGCGTGATGCTGCGCGATGCGCTCGTCGATGCCGGGGTGGACGTCGCGCACCTGTCGGAGTCGGGGGAGGCCACCGGCACCGCGATGATCCTCGTCGACGATGACGCGGAAAATTGCATCGTCATCTCCCCGGGGGCGAACGGCACCGTCGACGCGGATCTCGTCGCCGGGCACGCCGACGCCATTCGGGACGCCGAGGTGCTGGGCCTGTGCCTGGAGGTCGGGGATGACGCGGTGGTCGAGGCTGCGCGCATCGCCCACGAGGCGGGCGTGACCGTGGTGTTCAACCTGTCGCCCGTGCGAGAGGTGCCGGAGGAGCTGCTGGAGCTGGTCGACGTGCTCATCGTCAACGAGCACGAGCTGGCCGCCCTGGTCGGTGATGCGGCGGCGGCCGAGGGCGCCGAATCCGGCGATTGGTCCGACGCCGCGACCGCGCTGGCCGCCAAGCACGGCATCCGCACCGCCGTGGTCACCCTCGGCGGTGCGGGATCGGTGGTCGTGGAATCCGGGGAAGCCGGGGAGTCCGACGCGGTGACGGCCACCCGCATCGACGCGGTGCCCGTCGACGTCGTCGACACCACCGGCTGCGGCGATTCCTACATGGGCGCCCTCATGGCGGGGCTGGCGTCCGGGGCATCCGTCAACGACGCCGCCCGACTCGCGGCCGCGGTGGCGGCGTTTGCGGCGGGCGGCGAGGGGGCGCAGGCGTCCTACGGCACCGCCGACCAGGTCCGGCGATTCGCCGAGAACGGTCGGAGGGGCTGACTGCCCCCCGCCCCGGGGTAGGGCGGGGTTGGCCTGCCGTGTCTCGGGGAGGGGGTGATCTCCCGTCTCCGGGAGCGAGGGAGCGGGGGGAGCAGGGGGAGCGGGCCAATCAGCCCTTCAGGGCCTGCATCCAGGTGACGCGGGAACCGGTGTGCAGCACGGTGCGCGGGTAGATCTTCGCCGCGAGGAACAGCATGAGCAGGCAGCTGGCGGCGAGGATCGCGCCGGTGCCGAGCAGCTGCAGGCCGGAGAAGTTGCCCATCGCGTACTGCAGCGGCGCCGTGGTCACGGAGGCCGGCGGGATCCACGACGCGACCTGCATGAACGTCGAATCCAGCTGGGACCAGCCGAACGCCGGGACGTAGATGGCCACGAAGGCCAGGATCATCACCGGCATCTGCGCGGCGCTGAAATCCTCCATGCGGCTGACCAGCGAACCTGCCGCGGCGTACATGGCGGCGAAGAGGATGTATCCGAGGAGGAAGAACGGAAGCAGGGTGGCCACCGCACCCCACGGGATGTCGAAGTCGTCGGCCAAACCGGTGGCCACGATGGTCACCGACGCCGCCGCGACGATCGCGGCCAGCATGATCGCGCCGGCCAGGCCCGCGCCGATGATCTTGCCCGCCAGCAGGTGCAGCGGGCGGATGGTCGCCAGCATGATCTCGACGACGCGGGAGGACTTCTCCTCGATGACCGAGCTGGCCACGGAGCCGCCGAACATCATGATTCCGGTGATCATCACCATGACGCCGGCGCCGACGACGAGCAGCGCGGCGAAGTCCACGTCCTGCACGGTCTGCGGCGTCACCGACCCTCGGGCGGCGGCCTGCGCCACGGCGGCGGGGTCGCCGCCCTGCTCGGCGATGGCCTCGGCCTGCAGCTGCTGGGCCAGTGCGGAATTCAGGGTCGAGGCCAGCATGTCGGGGGCGCCGTCCTGCAGAAGCGTCCACTCGTCGTCGCCGGCGGGCAGCAGGGCGGCGTCGACGGCGTCGTCGTCGAGCAGGGCCCTGGCCTCGTCCTCCGATGCCGCGGCCCGCGTCTCGACGGGAGTCGGGGTGGTGCCCTCCGGGGCGTCGGCCAGCGCGTCGGCGAACGGGGCCTCTCCGACGACGGCGATGACCGTCGGTTCCGCGGCCTCTCCGTCGTCGCGGGTCAGGTACGCGGCGAGCAGAACGCCGCCGACGGCGAGGACGATGCCCAGGATGAGCGTGACCACCGACCCTTTCTTCACCAGGTTCTCGCGGAGCTCGCGCTTTGCGACGAGACCGATGGCCGTCGAGGCGCGGTAACCGTCACGGGGGGTGTTTCGGGTGCTCATGACTGGACGACCTCCTGGTACAGCTCGGTCAGGGGAATGTTGACGGGCCCGAAGGAATGCACCGGGCCGTGGGAACGGGCGAGATCGAGGAGCTGCTGGTCGACGTCGTCGGGGGCGCCGTCGGCAAGCGTGACGACGGTGCGGCCACCGTCGGCGACGGTGGTGGACGCGACGCCGGGAACGTCGTCGGCCCAGTTCGCCGGGGCGGAGGGGACGTCGACTCCGATGAGGGAGGGGCCCTTCGCCCGCAGCTCGGCGACGGTGCCCTCGGCGAGCATGCGGCCGTCGCGGATGATGCCGACGCGATCGCACAACCGCTCCACCAGATCCAGCTGGTGGGAGGAGAAGACCACGGGGATGCCGCGGTCGGCGCGCTCCCGCAGCACCCGCGACATCACGCCGACGGCGATCGGATCGAGGCCGGAGAACGGCTCGTCGAGGACCAGCACCTCCGGATCGTGGACCAGCGCCGCGGCAAGCTGCACGCGCTGCTGATTGCCCAGGGACAGGGTGTCGACCTTGTCGCCGGCGCGCTCGGAGAGATCGAGCGTCTCCAGGAGAGACTCGGCGCGGTCCTTCGCGGTCGGACCGTCCAGTCCGTGGAGCCGGGCGAAGTAGATCAGCTGATCGAGCACTTTCTCCTTCGGGTACAGGCCGCGCTCCTCCGGCATGTAACCGATGGTGCGGCGGGACGTGTCGTCGAGGGGAGCGTCGCCGAGGCGGACCTCGCCGCCGTCCGTGGACAGCACGCCCAGGGCGATGCGCATGGTCGTGGTCTTGCCGGCGCCGTTGGCGCCGACGAACCCGTAGATCTCTCCGGGGTGGACGGTGAAGCTCATGCCGTCGAGGACCCGGAGATCCCCGTAGGACTTGCGGAGGTCATCGATGATCAGCGGTGTGCCGGTCATGGTCGCCTTCCTTTCGGGTGGTCTGGTTCTTTCGGGTTGTCTGTTTCGGAGTGCCTGTTTCGGATCGTCTGTTTCGGGGGCCGCGATCACTCATCCGGCATCGTCCACGCGATGACCGCGGTGGGCAGGGAGAGGATCACCAGGAGCGGGATGAGGAAACCCAGGCCCAGCAGGTAGGGGACGTCGGCCGCCCACTCGGGACGGGCCCGCATCAGCCACGTGCCGAAAAAGGCCAGCGAGATGCTGAACACCAGGCCGAACCACAGAAAACACTGGTAGGCCAGGCTGCGCAACCCCTCCACGCGACTACGCTCGTACTCGTCGAGCACCGTCGCCGGTGCACCGTCCAGGTTGTCGGTCACGATGACCAACGTCGTCCACGTGCCCACGAGCAGCACGGTGAAAACGATCCACGGCAGCCCCCACCAATCCGACGAGCCGTCGCCAAGCAACGTCGCCGCGAACAGGATGCCCGCGACGAGCAACGCGAACACCATGGCGAGGTAAGCGACGACCAGGCGGCGCCGGCTCGCGCGATTGCGCAGCCGGGGAAACCACCCGGACATCATCTCGCGGCGTTCGAGGAAGACCCGTTCGCGCCGGGCCTGCCACCGATCGAGGAAAGTGCGGTCGTGCACGTCGGAATTCCGAATGTTCATCGCTGCTCCTCCGGGGTGGTGTCCCGGGTCGGGAATTGGGGTCGGTTCTGGGGCTGCGCCGCGTACAGGGCGGCGGACATCGGGGTGAACTCCTCGCGGGAGAACACCGCCTCGACCGGAAGGCCGAACACCTCGCACAACCGGAACGCCAGATCGAGGCTGGGGTAGTGGTCCCCGCGCTCGAGCGCCCCGATGGTCTGGGGGTTGACCTCCACGGCCTCCGCCAACTGCGCGCGACTGAGCCCGCGTTCCGCGCGGAGAACCGCCAATCGATTGAATATCGGTCGCTGTGGACCACGTTTCACCGGACTCATGTGACCAAGTGTTGGGAAAACCCAACGCTTTGTCAATAGGTCCAACAAAATTTTTCCGACGCCAACCCCGTATTTCCAGGTCAGCGGAATGCACGTACCCTGGAAAACGTGATCACACGGCCAACGATTCTCGGCATCCTGTTCGTCGCCAACGTCATCGCGCTGGCGCTCACGGTCTTCGTCAGCCCCTGGTGGGCGGTGCTGCTGGCGGTGGTCGTGTTCCTGGACCTCGTCGCGGTCTACGACGTGCTCATCCAGAAGAAGCACACCCTGCTGCGGATCTACCCGATCCTCGGCCACGCCCGGTACCTGCTCGAGTCCATCCGACCGGAGACCCAGCAGTACTTCATCGAGCGCAACTTCGACGGCACCCCGTTCGACCGCGACACCCGCTCCGTCATCTACCAGCGGGCGAAGGGAATCGGGGCGAAGAAGTCGTTCGGCACCGAACGGGAGATCACCGCCCCCGGCTACGAATACATCCCCCACTCCATGGCGCCGTCGCGCACCGTCAACGCCAACCCGCGCGTGACGCTCGGCGGGAAGGACACCACCCAGCCGTACGACGTGTCCATCTTCAACATCGCCGCCATGAGCTTCGGCGCGCTGTCGCCCAACGCGGTGCTCGCCATGAACAAGGGCGCGGCGATGGGCGGATTCATCCACGACACCGGCGAGGGCTCCATCTCCCCGTACCACCTGAAGTACGGCGCCGACCTGTTCTGGGAAATCGGCTCCGGCTACTTCGGCTGCCGCACCGAAGACGGCGACTTCGACCCCGAGAAGTTCCGCGAACGCGCCGCGCTGCCCCAGGTCAAGGCCACCTACCTCAAGGTCAGCCAGGGTGCGAAGCCCGGCCTCGGCGGCATGCTGCCCGGCGACAAGGTCGACGAGATCATCGCCGAAACCCGAGGCGTGCGCGTCGGCCAGGGCGTCGTCAGCCCGCCGTTCCACCGCGTGTACTCCACCCCGCGCGAACTGGTCCGCTTCATGGGCACCATGCGCGAACTCAACGGCGGCAAGCCCGTCGGCTTCAAGATCTGCGCCGGTTCCCGCATCGAATTCCTCGCCGTGTGCAAGGCCATGGTGGCCGAGGACATCACGCCGGACTTCATCATCGTCGACGGCGCCGAGGGCGGCACGGGCGCCGCGCCCCTGGAGTACTCCGACCGCGTCGGCATGCCGCTGACCGACGGCCTGGTCCTCGTGCACAACGCGCTCGTCGGCGCCGGCCTGCGCGACCGCGTCAAGATCGGCGCGACCGGCAAGATCGTCACCGGCTTCGACATCATCAAGCGCATGTGCCAGGGCGCCGACTTCATGGCCTCGGCCCGCGGCATGATGATGGCCACCGGCTGCATCCAGTCCCAGCTGTGCCACACCAACGAATGCCCCGTCGGCGTGGCCACCCAGGACCCGCGACGCTGGAAGGCCGTCGACGTCGAAGACAAGGCCAACCGCGTGCGCAACTTCCACGACGCCACCGTCCAGGAGGCCGTGGGCATGCTCGCGTCGATGGGCCTGGAAAGCTTCGACCAGCTGTCGCCGTCGATGCTCTTCCGCCGCACCTCCGACGAGTACGCCGAAACCTACGCCGAGCTGTACAACTGGCTCGAGCCCGGGGAGCTGCTGTCGGGCACCCGCTTCCACGCGTGGGCCGACGACTGGGAGCTCGCCGACCCCGACCGCTTCTGGTACCCGGAGCTCCACGACCGCGTGAAGCCGAAGGCCGCCGGCGCCGAGTAGCCGTCGGGGACGCGCACGCCCGAACCCGAGTACAAAAGGGGACATGGCCAACGAAGAAATCAACGGCACCCCCTCCACCGGAACCATTCCGTCGTTGTCCCTCAACGACGGCAACTCCATCCCGCAGATCGGCCTGGGCACGTGGCGCATGGACGACGCCACCGCCCGCCGCTGCGTCCGGCACGCCATCTCGATCGGCTACCGGCACATCGACACCGCCTCGCTGTACGGCAACGAAGTCGGCGTCGGCCAGGGCATCGCCGACGCCATCGCGGCCGGCGACGTCGCCCGCGGGGACCTGTTCGTGACCACCAAGGTGTGGAACGACGCCCACCGCGCCGCCGACACCCGCCGTTCGGCCGGTGACTCGCTGCGCAGGCTCGGCCTCGATTACGTCGACCTGCTGCTCGTCCACTGGCCCTGCCCGAAGCAGGGGCTGTTCGCGGAGAGCTACGGCGAAATCATGGTGCTTCGCGACGAAGGGCTGACGCGATCCGCCGGCGTCGCCAATTTCTACTCCGACGTGCTCGACGAGCTGCCCGAAGCCCCGGCCGTCAACCAGATCGAACTGCACCCCGGCCTGCCCCAGGATGAGCAGGTCGACGACGACCGTCGGCGGGGCGTCGTCACGCAAAGCTGGGCCCCGCTCGGCCGGGCCAAGCAGTTCGCGTCCGGGCCCATCGCCGACGTCGCGGCCGAGCTCGGCCGCACCCCCGCCCAGGTGACGCTGCGGTGGCACCTGCAGCGGGGTCTGGTGGCGATCCCGAAATCCGCCGACGAGGGGCGCATGGCCGAAAACCTCGGCGTGCTCGACTTCGAACTGTCCGACGAGCACATGACCGCCATCGCGGGCCTGGCCGACCCGGAGTCCCGCATCGGCGGCGACCCCCGTTTCTTCGGCGATGAGTAAACGGTGACGGCCGCACCCCGGTAGATTCGGAAACATGTCTGAGTCCAGCGTGGCCCCCGAGAACTCCGAGATCCGCGTCGAGCACGACGGCCCGATCACCGTCATCACCATCGACCGCGATCACAAGCGCAATTCCCTCAACGCCGGCGTGTGCTCCGACATCGCCGACGCGGTGGAGGCCGCGCCGGAGCGCGAGGAGTGCCGGGTCATCGTCATTCGCGGCGAGGGCCGCGCGTTCTGCGCCGGCGCCGATCTCGGCGGCCAGCACAGCGACGGCAACTTCCACGTTCAGCTCGCCCGCATGCTCCACGCGCTGCAGGAATGCCCGCGCATCATCATCGCCGACGTGCAGGGCGCGGCGGTCGGCGCCGGCATGCAGCTGTCCATGGCCGCGGACCTGCGCGTGGTGGGCGAACGAGGCTGGTTCATGATCCCGCCGGTCAAGCTCGGCATCGCCGTCGACGCGTGGACGGTCCGCCGCACCCGCGTGCTGGTCGGCGGCGCCCGCGCCCGCACCATCCTGCTGGCCGCCGAGCAGATCGACCAGGCCGAGGCGAAGTCCTGCGGCCTGGCGTCCTACCTGGGCGATTCCACCGTCACCCGGGAGGTCGCCGAGCGCATCGCGTCGTTCGCGCCGATGAGCCTGGCCTACCACAAGATGGTGCTCAACGACGACGAGACGAACCTGCCGCCGAAGCCGGACCAGCGCGAGCTGTACGAGGCGGTGTGGGCGTCGGAGGACGCCGCCGAGGCGGGCCGGGCGCGCGCGGAGAAGCGCGACCCGGTCTTCCGCGGAAAGTAGCGGTCCCGGAGGATGCGCGGGGACGGCGGAGAGGGCATCGACACCGCGTTCGTCACGGGCCCCGGCGGTCTGACGCGCGAGCAGGTCGACCAGCGCGTCCGCGCGGGGTTGGTCAACCACCTGCCGCCGACGTCGGGGCGCACGGTCACGGACATCATCCGCGCGAACGTGTTCACGCGGATCAACGCGATCCTGGCTGTGCTGCTGGCGATCGTGCTGTGGACGGGATCGTGGGTCAACGGCGCCTTCGGCCTGCTCATCATCGCAAACTCCATCGTCGGGGTGGTCCAGGAGCTGCGGGCGAAGCGGACGCTGGACAAGTTGTCCATCGTCGGTCGCGCCCGGCCGATGGTCATCCGCGATGGCGCCGGGGCCCGGGAGCTGGACCGCGAGGAGATCGTCGTCGACGATCTGGTGGAGCTCGGCGCGGGCGATCAGATCGTCGTCGACGGCGTGGCCCGGTCGGTCGACGGCCTGGACGTCGACGAGTCGCCGCTGACGGGCGAGTCGAATCCGGTGCACAAAAACGTCGGCGATCCGTTGTATTCCGGGTCGCACGTCGTGTCCGGCGGCGGCACGCAGCAGGCGACGAAGGTCGGCGCGAACGCGTACGCCGCGCAGTTGGCGGCGGAGGCGAGCAAGTTCACGCTGACGGATTCGGAGTTGCTGCGGGGCATCAACAAGATTCTCCGGGTGATCACGTGGATCCTCGTCCCCACGGGTGTGCTGGTGATCTGGACGCAGTTGTTCCGGTCGGGGCAGCCGTTGCGGGAGGCGCTGTTGGCGATGGTGGCGTCGTTGGTGCCGATGGTCCCCGAGGGCCTGGTGCTCATGACGTCCATCGCGTTCGCCATCGGCATCGTCCGGCTGGGCCGCCGCCGGGTGCTCACCAACGAGTTGCCGGCGATCGAGGGGCTGGCGCGGGTCAACGTCGTGTGCGTGGACAAGACCGGCACGCTGACGGAGAACAGGATGCACGTGCGCGAGGTCGTGCAGCTTGACGACGTCGATGAAGCCGCCGTCCGCCCGATTTTGGCGGCGCTGGGCGGGTTGGAGGAGAGGCCGAACGCGACGACCCTGGCCGTCAACGAGTATCTCGCGGGCCTCGGCGTCGGCGATCCGGGGTGGCAGGTGGCCGACAAGGTTCCGTTCACGTCGGCGCGGAAATGGGCCGGCGCGACGTTCGAGGGGGAGGGGACGTGGGTGCTCGGCGCCCCGGACATCCTCGCCGCCGAGGAGTCTGCGGCGCTGGGGCGGGCGGCGGGGCTCATGGCCGAGGGGCTGCGGGTTCTGCTGTTGGCCCGGGCGAATCCGGACGTCGCGGCCACCGTGTCGGACGTCACGGTAGGACCCGACGAGCACGTCGACGAGCACCCGGGAATGCTGGAACCGGTCGCCCTGGTGGTGCTCGACCAGACCCTGCGGCCCGACGCCCGCGAAACGCTCGAGTACTTCGAGGCCGAAAACGTGACGGTGAAGGTCATTTCGGGCGACAACGCGGCGTCGGTCGGGGCGGTGGCCCGGGCGCTCGACTTGCCCGGCGGCGACCGGCCCGTCGACGCCCGCGACCTGCCCGACCCCGCCGGGGGAGGGGCGCAACGGGAGGCATTCGCCGACGCGGTGGAGGAGGGCCACGTCTTCGGCCGCGTCACCGCCGACCAGAAACGCGCGATGGTGCGGGCGCTGCAATCGCGCGGGCACGTCGTGGCCATGACCGGCGACGGAGTCAACGACATCCTGGCGCTGAAGGAGGCCAACATCGGCGTGGCCATGGGCGCCGGCGCCCCCGCGACGAGGTCGGTGTCGCAGCTGGTGCTGCTGGACAACCGCTTCGCCGTCATGCCGCACGTGGTCGCCGAGGGGCGCCGGGTGATCGGCAACATCGAGCGCGTGGCCAATCTCTTCCTGACCAAGACCATCTACTCCGTGTTCCTGGCGCTGGCGGTGGGGATCATCGGCTACGCCTACCCCTTCGAACCGATCCACGTGACCATCACGGGCTGGTTCACCATCGGCATCCCCGCCTTCGTGCTGTCGTTGGCGCCGAACCACGAGCGGGCGAAGCCGGGGTTCGCGTCACGGGTGTTTCGGCTGGCCCTGCCCTCGGGGCTCATCGTCGGCATGCTGACGTTCGGGTTCTGGCTGTGGGCCTATCCGGGTGCCGACGCGGCGCCGGAGGTCGAGGGGGCGGCGTCGACGGCGACGCTCGTCGTCCTCATCATCAGCGCGTTGTGGGTGCTGGCGGTGGTGGCGCGGCCCTACGAGCCGTGGAAGATCGCCCTGCTGGCCACCGCGGCCGGGGCGTACGCCGTCATTTTCCTGGTCCGGCCGATCGCGTCGATCCTGCATCTGCACCCGGTGCCGACGGGGATGGGCGTCGCCGCCGTGCTGACCGGCATGGTGGGGGCGGTGCTCGTGGAAGCGGTGTGGCAGTTCAATCGGACGCGGGAAGATCGTCTCCGAACCCAAACAGTTAATTGTCGTTAACTCAATCTGGGTTGCCGCGGGGGTAACTGCGTTAGGTGACGTTCTTCCAGGTGGGGACAACCTTTGGGGGTGGCGTGAACTTCCTTAAGGCACCCTGTGAGTGTGATCCGTTTCGCAGGCCGGGGTGTTGCAGGTAACTTCAGGTGCACACATATTTCTGTGTGATGCGCCGCACAACGCATCACGCCGAGTGAGGTGTTACCCGCGGGCGGCCGGCCAATGGTCCCCGTGAACCGTGATTGTCCGTACAAGATGACCCGGAAAGGCACACCAGTGTCCGCAACCCCACAGCCGGTAGATCGGCACAAGCCCACCGCGGCGGAGTACCGCCACGTGCAGGGCACCGAGGAGTTCCAGGAACTCCGCACGACCTTCCGTTCCTTCACCATTCCGCTGACCGTCGCCGGTCTCGTCTGGTACATCGCCTACGTTCTCCTGGCGACCTACATGCCCGACCTGTTCGGCACCGAGATGCCGGTCTTCGGCAACCTCGGCATTCTGCTCGGCGTGCTGCAGTTCGTCACCACGTTCTTCATCACGTGGTGGTACATCTCCTTCGCCAACAAGAAGCTCGAGCCGATGCAGGCCGCCATCCGCGACGAGATGGAGTCCGGCGCCGTCGCCGCGAAGCTCGGCTCCGGCAACAAGGAGGCCAAGTAAGACATGAACACCCTGAATCTCCTCGCCCAGGAGTCGGATCTCGGCAAGAGCAACCCGATTCTCAACATCATCGTCTTCGTCGCGTTCATCGTGATCACGATGGTGGTCGTCACCCGCGTCTCCAAGGGCGGCAACAAGAAGGACGCCTCCGACTTCTACACCGGCGGCGCCCAGTTCTCCGGCACCCAGAACGGCCTGGCCATCGCCGGTGACTACCTGTCGGCGGCCTCGTTCCTCGGCATCGTCGGCGCCATCGCGCTGAGCGGCTACGACGGATTCCTGTACTCCATCGGTTTCTTCGTGGCCTGGCTGGTCGCGCTGCTGCTCGTCGCCGAGCCGCTGCGCAACGTCGGCAAGTTCACCATGGCCGACGTGCTGGCGTTCCGCCTCAAGCAGCAGCCGGTGCGCACCGCCGCCGCCTGCACCACCCTGGCGGTCACGCTGTTCTACCTCATCGCACAGATGGCCGGCGCCGGCTCCCTCGTCGCCGTGCTGCTGAATCTGGAGGGCGAGCTCGAGCAGTCCATCGTCGTCGCCGTCGTCGGCATCGTCATGATCGCCTACGTCCTCATCGGCGGCATGAAGGGCACCACCTACGTCCAGATGATCAAGGCCGTGTTGCTCGTCGGCGGCGTCGCCATCATGACCGTCCTGGTCTTCGTCTCCGCCAAGTCCGGCTTCGTCGGCCTGCTGGAGCAGGCCGTGGCCACCCACGACGCCTCGGCAACCGCGGTCGAGGCCGGAACGAAGGGCTCCCAGCTCCTCGAGCCGGGCATGAAGTACGGCGCCACCGAGACCTCCAAGCTCGACTTCATCTCCCTGGGTCTGGCCCTGGTGCTCGGTACCGCGGGTCTGCCGCACGTGCTCATGCGCTTCTACACGGTGCCCACCGCCCGTGAGGCCCGCAAGTCCGTGACCTGGGCCATCGTGCTCATCGGTTCCTTCTACCTGATGACCCTCATCCTGGGCTTCGGCGCCGCCGCCCTGGTCGGCCCCGACGCCATCCTCGCCGCCCCGGGTGGCGCGAATGCCGCGGCCCCGCTGCTGGCGTTGCGTCTCGGCGGTTCCATCTTCATGGCGCTGATCTCCGCCGTCGCCTTCGCCACCGTCCTCGCGGTCGTCGCCGGCCTGGCCATCACCGCTTCGGCGTCCGTCGGCCAGGACCTCTACCAGGCCGTCATCAAGAAGGGCACCGCGACCGAGGAGCAGCAGGTCCGCGTGTCCCGCATCACGGTCGTCGTGCTGGGCATCGCGTCCATCATCCTGGGCATCCTGGCCATGTCGCAGAACGTCGCCTTCCTGGTCGCGCTGGCCTTCGCCGTCGCCGCCTCGGCGAACCTGCCGACCATCCTGCTGTCGCTGTTCTGGAAGAAGTTCAACACCACCGGTGCGGTCGCGTCGATGTACGTCGGCGTGGGCTCCGCCCTGCTGCTGATCTTCTTCTCCCCGGCCGTCTCCGGCCTCGAGACCTCCATGGTCCCGGGCGCCGACTGGTCCTTCTTCCCGCTGCAGAACCCGGGCCTGGTCTCCATCCCGCTCGGCTTCCTCGCCGGCATCGTCGGCACCTTCGTCGGCAAGCCGGACAACCTGGATGACCTCCAGGCCGAGATGGAGGTCCGCTCCCTCACCGGCGTCGGCACCGAAGCCGCCGTCGACCACTAGGAGCGACCCCCGCAGCATCCCGGGCGCGGTGATCATCGACCGCCCCGGGTGGGGCGCCCCCACGGTGGCGCCCGAGCCTCACGCCCATGAAACCCCGCCTCGACCCCGGAGAAATCCGGTGTCCGGGGCGGGGTTTCGGCATTTTCCGGAGCGCTCGGCGGGTCCCGACAACCCGGTGGGCGTCGCAAAGCAAGCCGCTGACCTGCCGCAGGCGGAAACCCCGGGGCGCGGATAGAGTGGTTGCCAACCAGGCCCGGGGCCGTCGGGCCCGTGACGAAAGCAGGAGGCACCCATGACCGACTCGACCGCGAACCCGAATCCGGAGGCGTCGCCGATCCGCAGCCCGCTGCACGACCGGCACGTGGCGCTGGGAGCGGAGATTCGCGACGTCGGCGGATACGAGCTGCCGTTCCGGTACTCGAGCGAACTCGAGGAGCACAAGGCGGTGCGCGAGGCGGTCGGCCTGTTCGACCTGTCCCTGATGGGCGAGATCCGCGTTTCCGGCCCCGACGCCGCCCGTTTCCTGGCGCACACCCTCATCTCCGCCATCAAGCCCATCGCCCTGGGCAAGGCCAAGTACACGATGATCGTCCAGGAAGACGGCGGCATCATCGACGACCTCATCGTCTACCGTCTCGGCGTCGACGAGTTCATGCTGGTCCAAAACGCCGGCAACATGCGCGAGGTCTACGGCACGCTGCGCGAGCGCATCGGCGGCTACGACGTCGAGGTCGTCGACCGCAGCGCCGAGATCGCCCTCATCGCCGTCCAGGGCCCGAAGGCGGCGAAGCTGCTGCGCCGCGTCGTGCCCGCCGACTCGCACGGCACGCTCGACGCGCTGCGCTACTACTCCTGCACCTCGCTGGAGGTCGCCGGCGTCGAGATGATCGTCGCCCGCACCGGCTACACCGGCGAAGACGGCTTCGAGGTGTTCCCGCCGGCCGACCGCGGCGCCGAGGTGTGGGATGCGCTGCTGGCCGCCGGCGGCGCCGTGTCGGACCCCGCGGATCCCGCCGATGACGGCTCCGACCTGGGCGTGCGCCCGTGTGGCCTGCTGTGCCGCGACATCCTGCGCCTCGAGGCCGGCATGCCGCTGTACGGCCGCGAACTCACCCGCGAGCGCACTCCGCTCGAGGCCGGCCTGAAGTCCGTCATGGGGCCGACGAAGGGCAACTTCATCGGCCGCAACGCGCTGTTCAACCAGCCCGAGCCGAAGCAGCTCCTGGCCGGCCTGCAGATCGAGGGCAAGGTGGCCCCCGAGCGCGGTACGGTGCTTCGCGACGCCGACGGCAACGAGGCCGGCGTGGTCACCTCGTCCAAGGTGTCTCCGACGTTCGGGTACCCCATCGCGTTCGCGTACGTCGACCGTTGGCTGTCCACCAAGGGCACCGAGCTGAAGCTCGACGTCGAGGGCGAGGAGCGCACCGCCACCGTCGTACCGACGCCGTTCTACAACCGCAAGAAGCGCAGGTAGGCGCTACCGCGTCGGGCGGTCGGGCTCCGGGGTGGTCCGCTGCGACGAGGTGCCGCCCGGGCCGCGATGATCGTCGTTGTCGCCGTCGCCGTCGCCGTCAGCGCCGGGGTCCGGGGTGGTGTCGTCGCCCTGCGACGGATCGCCGGGCTCGGTCGTGCCGTCGCCGGGGGCGGGCGCGGTGTCGGTGGGGGAGGGTTCGTCGAGGATGACGGTCCAGCGCGGGATCGGTTCCCCGGTGCAGATGAGGTTCTCGCCGTTGACCGCCGGCCGCAGGGTGCCCTCCAGTCCCGGACAGGGGTCGCCGATGCGGGCCCTGCCGTCGGCGCTGCGCGTGGCGGTGGGGGTCGCGGGTCGTACGTCGTCTCCGGTGGCCGCACCCTGGTCGGTGGGAGGCGTCGGGGAGGCCGGGGAGTCGGTGGGCTCGGCGGACGTCGATTCGGAGGGAGTCTGCGACGTTGCCGACGTCGACGAGCCCGCCTCACCGGTGTGCGACGGACGCGAGGACGAATCGGCGACGGACGACACCGCCGAGGAGTCGATGTCGTCCGCGTTCTCAGACGGGGCGCAGGCGACCGCCGACAACGTCATGCCGCAGACCGCGGCGGCGATGATGGTGCGTTTCATGCCCGTTCCTCCCGTCTTCGTCGAATCGTCGTTGGTGCGAGTACGGGGTGAGCCTACATGGCCGGGGCCGTGTCCGGCGATTTTGACGTGATCGCCGGCGAATCGGGGCAGCGTCGGGCGCCGTCCAACTGCCGTGAACTACCCGTCCGAATCCGTGCGGCGGGTCCGGCGACCCAGCAGCATCCCGGCGCCGAACAACGCGGCCCCGGTGACGGCGCCGATCAGCCCGGCGGACAAGGTGGCCATGGGGGAACCGGACGCGGCCAGCGTGGCTTCGGTCGTGGTCGCGGCGTCGTCGGCGGCCTCGTCGGCCCCGGTGCCGGTGCCGAGACCAGGGGGCTGGCCCGAACCGGTGCCGGGCGTCGACTTCGAGCCGACGGGCTTCGACACGGCCTTCCCGCCGGTTCCCGTGGTTGCGGGGGCGGCCGCCGATGCCGCGGCCTTCTCCTCCGCGGTGCCGCCGACGACGAGGTCGGTGACGGTGTCCTGGCTGCGGTCGGAGGAGCCGTGGGCGGCGAAGGTGAACATGGCGCAGGCGTTGTCGATGCAGTTGCCGGCGGCGAACACGGGCTCCACGTCGACGATGGTCGTGAAGGAACCGTCCGCGCCCATTTCGGAGGTCTTGACGTAGTTCACGGCCCCGAAGGCGGAGGCGTCGGTGTGCGAGAACTTGGCCTTTTCGGCGACGCCGACGTAGATGCCGGGGCCGGTCGTCGCAAAGCCCGTGCCGGTGACGGTGATGGAGGTGACTCCGGTTGCGGCGATCTGGTTGGTCGACAGGGTGACGCTCGGCCCGTGTGCGGAGGCCGTCGCGGCGGGGGCGCCTCCGGTGCTTGGCGACGGTGCCGTGGCGGCCGGTGCGCCGGGACGCGTCGGTGCGGCGGGGGAGCCGGCCGGGCCGGACTCGGCGGGGGCGGCGGGGG